>NZ_JHEG04000001.1:7330477-7501554 GCF_000760695.4 Tolypothrix bouteillei VB521301
CCAAGGTTTTTATTGGGTTTAAAGGATGCAAAATTTTGGAACTCGCCCATAGCTTTATGCTTCCATTTTGAGTCAAAGGACAAGTTATACTTCCAATGTTAGGACTTACCGATCATTCAAAAACGCAACAATAAGGGGTTCAGACATTGAAAGACTCGGTTATGTTTCCAGATCCTAAAATCTTTTGGGTGTAGTGACAATCGCAAAATCAATTTGTAACAATTAATATTGATATTATGACAAAAGAGCAACAAGATATTTTAGCAATCGCAAAAAAATATTTGAAGGCTATAGAAGAAGGTAAAACAGCAGAAGAGCTTGCTATTTATTATTCTGAATCTGTAGAACAAGTGGAATATCCCAATCGACTCATACCTAATGGCTCTACAAGAAACTTAGATGACTTAAAAGAAGCTTCATTAAGAGGCAAGCAGGTGATAATTAGCCAGAATTATGATATTAAAAACTCTTATGTTGTGGGAAACACAGTCATTTTAGAAATAATATGGACAGCTAAAATAGCAGTTTCTATTGGACAAACTCCACTGGGGGGACAGATGAAAGCTTACATTGCTCAATTTCTTGAATTTGAAGGTAACAAAATAGTTCACCAAAGAACATATGACTGTTATGAACCTTTTTAAGTTCGTTCATAATGCTGCTTGAATTTGATAGTGCATCTCTAGCTTACTTAGAATGGTGTGACACACTCAAAAGTATAGTTAAAATTAAGGCTCCGCTTCAAGGTATGTATTTCTAAGCGGAGCCAAGGGATCTAGAGGCAGTCTGGGAATGAGCCTTTTTTAGCTATTTTTATTTGTTACATAAAGAAGAATCTGCGAAAGCTCGTATAATTTGCCACCAGGTTTGTTGTCCTACGATTCCATCTACGGCTAATGGTGGATAATTGCCTTGAAACTGTTTCACTGCATTTTCGGTTTGTGGACCGAATTTGCCATCAGTAGCAACAGAACCGTATTCCAGACAGTTTAAAATTCGTTGCAAATATCTAACGTCTTCACCTTGACTGCCATTTTCTAAAGTAGGTAGTGATTGGGATATTTGAACATTAACGGACATAGTTTTCTCCTAAAAATGTTGAGTTTATTTGAAAGAAAGACAATTACCTGAGAACTTATGTTGAGGAATAATCGCTCAGCAATTGCTTAACTCAGGAATAAATTAATTGTGTAATAGTTTTATGATTTGTACCAGCCAATATAATCCAGTTAAGCTATGATTTAAGAGGAAATCTTTTTTAAGACAAAATAGAGGTTCTCAGAAATTCATTAGTATTTCAATAATTATTAAATATGAATCATAAAAATAAACCCGATATTTGGATAATACCGGGGTGCTAATGCTTAAATTTTTCTCAATGCTTGGATAAGAATTTTTGTAGTAGAGCGTCTAGGTTAATTTGTTGGGTAGAAATTAATCGGTTAATGAGTCTGTGATTCTTTCCCCCCTGCCCCTGCAGCCTCAACCCAACATTTTTAGGTGGATGCGGTAGTAGGTTGGGCTGACCGTGGGGAAACCCAACAAATGTTCTACATTGAACTACTCAAGCGATAACCAATTCCATACACTGTTTCAATTAATCTGTCAGAGGTTCCTGCTGCTTTCAATTTTTTTCGTAAATTGGTAATATGTGTTTTGATTGTTTCTTTACCAGCTAATTTGTCATAATTCCACAATTTGTCTGCTAAGGTTGAGCGAGTTAAAACTTGGTTTTGATTTCTTAATAAGCATTCTAATAACATATATTCTTTAGGTGTTAGGGAAAGCGATCGCTCTCTATACATAGCACAATAGCTACTAGGATCGAGCCGTAAGTCACCGTAAACTAAGATTGGTTGGCGAATTTCAGAGCTTCTACGAGATAAAGCTCTAATTCTTGCTGTTAATTCTTCTAATTCAAACGGTTTCACTAAATAATCATCAGCCCCTGCATCTAATCCCATGACTTTATCCACAGTTTTATTTCTTGCTGATAGCATTAATATAAGAGCATTATATTTAGCATTTCGCAAACGTTTACAGAAGCTAATACCATCTACTTGTGGAAGAATATTATCTAATAAAATGAGATCGTATTGGCTTGTTTGTGTATATTCCCAACCCTTAAGAGCATCATAGGCTATGTCTACGATGTAATGTTCGTGTTTGAAATTTTCTGCTAGGAATTTGGCTGTATATTTATCACTTTCTACTATCAAAATTTTCATATCGCCGTCCGAGAGTCATACAGATATTAAGTTAATATTTTTATGAGATATTCTTGTTTGTTCATCTAATTTATAACTAGTTTTTCACTATATGAGAATTTTGAACAGTCAAGATAATCCAGTTAAGATATGAGTTATAAACATTTCCTATAAGGATGTTAAATTGACAACATAATAAGATATTATGTATCTAAGATATGGGCTTAGGATGATAAAGAATCACACTGTTAGTCAGGGTGTAAGGTCGCCGCACCCCTACATCTATGTGTTTGGGCATCTAACAATGGCTGTAAATATAAATGAGGATTTCTTCCCGAGTTCTTGACATTTCCTATTTACAGTGAAATCAACAGCAAAGATTTGCAAGGTTAAATGCTCTTATATATTACCTTGCTCATCGATGTTAAAGAGCTAATTGAGTTCTTTAATGAAAAATTAATGAGATTTACATTCATACCGAAGGAGTCAGAATTATGTATTTTTCTTATGTACCTGCACAAACAACAGTAACAGCAGCTGAAGTACGTACACAAATGCCAGTGGCTTCTGCACCTGCGCTTACAGTTGCTCAATATCAACCAGTGCAACAAACTCCTACTGCTAAAAAGCTGGGGTTAACAGGTGATTACATTGGGGTTGGTATTAACCCTGGCGTGACTAGTGGTGGACGCAGTGATGAAAAAGCCGATTTAGGAGGCGACGTGACTGCACGTATCGCCATTCCCAAGACACAACTATCAGTACGTCCTTCTGCAATCATCAGCCGTCACAGTGCCGATCTTGTGCCAACGGTTACTTACGATCTGCCTATCGCTAAAAATACTAACCTATTTGGTGGTGGTGGCTATTCTTTTGTAACTGATAGAGGTAAAGATACTCCACTCGGAAATAAAAATGCTCCTATTATTACTGGTGGTGTGGAAACGAAAATCAGCAAAAGTGTGAATGCTTATGCTGCTACGGATCTAGCTTTTGATGCTTACCGCAATAGTTCTGCGGAGGCCGTGGGCTTTCAAGTAGGTGTTGGTTACAACTTTTAACTTACAAAATAGGTAACGATTATGAATCTTAAAGCCTTTGCAACTACTGCTATCCTTGGGGTTATGACTCTAATTCCCAGCCAAGCTTTTGCAGCACAAATTACATCTGCACGTACTTATCACTCTGGGTTTTTCCAACCTGTAGCAAGGGTTAACCCTCAACTTCCCATAGCAATAAAGCTTGAAAATGAGACTGGATTACCTTTGGACTACGGAGTGTTAGGTCAATCTGAAGATAGAGTATTGCCACCTGCAGGTATTACTGAAATCAGCAATTTCTCTTTTCCTGCAAACTTTACAGTCTATCCCGCTAACCCTTCTGAGGCACAATTAAAGTACAAGGTCTTTGTGAAGGACAATATTGCAACAGTGCAAATTGGGCAAAAGCGTGTTGGAGTTGGAGAGCGCAGTTTTAATGTTAACAAAGCAGGAGCCATCTATATCTATTAAGAGAGCCTTATAAATAGGCTGTACATAGGTAGGAGTGCAAGGAATTGCGCCCTTACAACAATTTAGTATAGATTCTGGGGGTACAAATGATTGTACCCTTAAAATTTTTTAAACATAGCGAGCGCACTTCCCTAATTTCTTATAATTTTGCACTTAAAAGGTTTATCTTGCCTGGTTATAACCGACAATTACATACAAAATAAATATATTGACTGCAATATGAATAAGTTTACAGAAGTTAAGCAAAGATTGCTTAAAATCAAACTGTTTATGCATTTTTTTGGTTGGCGTCATTATGCAAGTTACAACAGAAGCTTTAACCCAATTTCTAGGTCATTCTCTTTCAAACTCCAGGACTGATTTCCAATCTTCACAAATTTCCAGTCTACAAATTTTTTGTCAGCTCCAAATAGAACTTTTGTTATCAAGAGCTTCTATTGATTGGGCTAGAATTGTTTATTACGATCCATTTTCGTTAATCCATCAAACAATTACTCAGTGTTCTCAAGAACAAGAGTTTACACGGAATTTTCTATCTTATATTAATTCAGAGGAATGGTTAGTAGACTTTTATCATAGTTTTACTCTACATGAGATAGATTTCTCTCATTACACATCATCAAAGTGTTACATCTGCCCTATAGGATATAGAAACCAAAAACCTGAATACATTTTGATATTTACTCGCGAACCACTTTCTTTAAGTTTGCAACAAGATGTTAAGCAAACGGCCACGATACTGAGCAAGCATTTAGATATTTGTTCTGAGTGCTATCAACAAAAAACTGAAATCAAACTTTTGGAACAAATACTTCAGCGTGCTGGCCATCAATTACGCCATCCCTTAGCAATGATTGGTCTTTATGCAGAAAATCTTTACCTAAAATTGCCTGAAGGTTCTACTCAAGAACAAGCAGCAATTATTCGAGAAAGTATAAAGGATTTAGATGCCAATCTCACAGAATTGATTTATTGCGGTCAAAAGGAAAAAATCAAAGTAACTCTTCAGGACTTAAAAAGTTTGATATCTGAAAGTATTCAAGGTTTACAACCTTTACTCGAACAGAAAAACTTGAAAGTTCAGTATTCTGAAACGTCTGCTGTTCTGGCAATCGATCGCTTGCAAATGAAGCAGGTATTTGACAACCTGCTGAGTAATGCCGTGTACTTTAGTCCCGTGTCTGGAGTTATTAACTGTCATTGGCAAATTTTTCAAAATGAAGTACTGATTTGGATTTCCGATCGAGGAAAGGGTTTATCTCCAGAAGATATCAAAAAAATATTTACTCCTTTTTATTCTCGTCGTCCTGGAGGGACTGGACTTGGTTTAACTATTGCTAAAAAAATTGTTCTTGACCATTATGGAAGTCTTTGGGCGCAAAATTCGTCTGAAGGTGGCGCACAGTTTTTTATAAGCTTACCTCGATCTACTTCTTTTTAGGAGGGTTTTAATATGGTTCGCGATCGCAAACTTTCAGTTCTTCTTGTAGATGACGATCCACGGTTTCGTCAGGGTTTGCATACTTTCCTTGATTTTCATAGCAGTAGCGGACAATTGCCATTAGAAGTCGTCGCTGAAGCTGAATCTACAGAGCAAGCTATAAGCCTTGCTGTTCAAAAACAACCAGATCTTATCCTTCTTGATTTGGAATTAGCTACAGGCGATGGAATTACAACTCTTATTCGCTTACGAGAAAAATCTTTTGTTGGGAAAGTTTTAGTTTTATCAGCCCATCAAGAAGATGATTTTATCTTTCGTGCTATGCAAGCAGGTGCTGTAGGCTATGTCTTTAAAAACCATGTTACAACTCAATTATATGAAGCAATAACAACTGTACTTAATTCTGAAATTTACTTACCAGCAGAAGTTGCTAGTGGTTTTTTTCGTCGATTTCATACTTATTCAGAAGCTTTTTTGCTAACTTGTCAAAACCTAAATTTATCAGAGCGAGAGCAAGAAGTTTTACAATTTTTAGTAAAAGGATATTCTAATGAAGAAATGGCTAAACGTTTATACGTGACAGTAGCTACTGTAAAAGCTCATTTGACAAATATTTTTGAAAAAATGCAAGTTACCAGTCGTACTCAGGCCGTTCTTGCTGCTTTAAAATTAGGCATAATTCAAGCTTGATATTAAGGTTATATATAGGGAGGTAATAGATATTATATTTTTAATCAAAAAATAATTTTAAACAATTACTGTACTAATTTCTCATGAAAATCCAAAACAGACAATGGTATCAATCAAACCTGATTATAAAGAATATTTTTGTTCGCGCAATTCACCCTTAAATTGCGATCGCCTTCAAATGACAATGCAAGAATTCCCACAGGCTAAGTTTTGTTTAGAATGTGGTTTTCCTGCCTTATTACCAGAAAAAACTGAAATTAAAGGGAGTCGAGGTATTTATCAAGTCACTCGTTTCTTAGGTTCTCGGGGTATGGGGCGCTTGTATTTAGGAAAACAGATAACTGACAGTCAACCTATTGTACTCAAAGAATATTTATTACCCTCTCGTTCTTTTAATGCAGATGAAGCTCGTCAACGTCAAGATACATTTTTACGTGTAGCGGGGGTAAGTCCAGCAGATGGCAGAAATCAAGATTTCCGTTCCATTAGTCTTTGGGAAGCCATTGTCGATCCCCAACAAAAACGCTGTTACACAATCAGTCAGGGGAACATAGAAACTTCACCAACTTTAAGCCAATATCTGATAGAAAAAGGAGCAATGAGTGCTTCTCAAGTGCGTGAAGTCCTCAATCAAGCTTTACAAACTCTGCAATTCTTACATACGCAAAAACTTCGTTTTCCTTCAGGTCAAGTGCAACAAGGTATTGTTCATGGTAATATTAATTTAAATAGTTTGTTAATCGTACAAGATAATCAACAATATTTTGTTATATATTTTTGTGACTTAGCTATTTGGGAACGTTTATTTGAACCACCAAATTTCTCTCAACCTTCAACTCCTGACTATCAACAAGATTTAGAAGAATTGGGAAGAGTTGCTTTTTATTTATTGGCAGGAAAATCAGTCGATCCTACCTCTAATCAACCTCTCAATCCTAGAGATGACCTGTTATGGCTCAAATCTAGTTCCAATTTAAAGCAGTTTATCTATCGCTTAATGGGTATAGAAACCCCATTTGAGAGTGCTGAAGCTGCTCGTCTCGCTTTACTCCAATTTCCTTTAGAAAATCAAATCACCAGTTTCACTCAAGTTGTACCTGAAGAAGAGAAAGAAAAACCTTTTCGGACACCACTCATCCTACTTATCTTGCTAGGTATCATCACTCTATTATCATTTGTCGGGAGCATTTGGTATTTCTTAGGACGTGGAGGAGTTAAAGAAGATTATTTTGCAGACTTTAATCAACTTGTACCGACTTTTACTGATGTCAATGGAGTGCCTTCAGGAGTATTTACTTACACCGGAGAAACAGACGGGACATGGAGTACAGTTTTAAAAGTACGTCCGACTAGTGAAGTAACCTTCGCCCAAATCTTAAATACACCCAAACCAGATGCAAACGCACAGTTTAACTATCAACCCGTATCTTCTGCTGATATACAAACTAGTAGCACACCGATAGAAGAAGTACAAAAGGGTCAGGTACAGTTTGCAATGACCAGTTTAATTTATAATTTACCAAATGATTTAGCTGACAAACAAATTGCATATGATGGATTACTTGTATTTGTTGCTTTTAGTAAGAAAGATGCAAATCTTCCTAGAGTTCTTAACGGACAAATTACTCTCGATCGCTTGCGTCAAATTTATACAGGTCAAATTACCAATTGGCAACAACTTGGTGGACCGAATCTTCCTATAAAACCATTTGCTCCAACTGAGCCTGAAGCATTGCGAGAATTTGAAAGAATTGTGCTGCAAGACGACCCACAAAAGATTGCTCAATACAAAGCAATAGTTACAATACAACCAACCGAAGTGACACAGCAACAAATTATTACGGCCTTCGATACAGGGAAAGCAGGCATTATTAGTTATGGCATTCTGAGTAAAACTTGGAATCAGTGTGCGGGTTATCCTTTAGCTATAGTTGATGGCGACAAGTCTCCCAGTCAAGCCCTTTTCCGACTTAACAACCAGCCAATTACTCCATCAGATAATATATGTGATAAAGATAATCGCCTAGACGTTAAAACTTTTACGAGTGGGAGTTATCCATTAAGCTATCCCCTTGCAATTGTATATCCCCATAACAACAGCCTTCCACCAGCAGGAGAAAAATTTGCTGAGATGTTAACCACTCGTCAGGGTCAATGTCTCATCACCAAAGTAGGACTTGTTCCTTTACAACCCATACCCGATAAATATCTAAACTCATATGACTGCAAATAGATGTCCAAACCCCAGTTGCGAATTATTTAACCGTGTTTTGCCGAATAATGCAAAAATCTGCCCCATGTGCGGTACACCTTTGGGCAATGTAGTAACTCCTTCTGACGACCGGGTTCTTGCATCAGAGAAGCAATTAGCTAAGGCAACTCCTGATGCAAAATCTTCTGCTACTTCACCAGCCGAGCGAATACCAGCACCAGCACCACAGCCTGTCCTCAATCCACCAGTCGAGCGAGCACCAGCACCACCACAGCCTGTCCTCAACCCACCAGTCGAGCGAGCACCAGCACCACCACAGCCTGTCCTTAACCCACCAGTCGAGCGAGCACCAGCACCACCACAGCCTGTTGTCAGTTTACCAGCCGAGCCAGTACCAACAGGCTCCTCACATATTCATACTCCATCCCCGCATTCAAATGCTCAACCCACCCTAAAGCTAATTCATACCTCTGGAAAAGAATTTCGCCTGCGCGGAGAAGAGGGTTACATTGGTCGGCAAAGCCCAGTCAATCCAGTTTTACCAGAAATAGACTTATCTGGCATTTCTAATGAAGGTATAGTTTCTCGTTCTCATGCACGAGTGTACTGGGATAAATCTCAAAATGTATATATGTTAGTTGACAACAATAGTCGAAATGGAACTTATTTAAATGAAAAATTTCTTTCTCCCGGCATTCACTATCCCCTGAAAGACAAAGATGTGTTACAACTTGGTCAAGAAAAACTGGTCTGTTTCACAGTTTTATTAACTAATAATTAATAATTGGTCACTATTTACTGGTTACTGTTCACTGTATGAGTATGAGTAATTTAGCTAACGAAGCAGAATACATTGCAATGCTTGCACTAGCAAAAAAGTGTCTTGACAATCCGTTGCTTTTAAATCAGATGGGCGATCGCGTGTATGCAATTTTTCTAGAAGATATGCGCTGTCAGCGAGATCGAATGAGAAACTATGGTAAGGAAAGGTGGTTGTAATGGTTGCTAACTCTTCTAATGATGTCAACGGCAATATTAAAAATGAACTGAATTATGTTACAACTCATCGTTTTTATGTAGAAATAGGAGGTTCCATAGCAGCATCATTTACAGAATGTTCTGGGTTAAGCGTTCAAATTGAGAAAGAAGTTTATTTTGAGGGAGGAGTGAACGAACAACAAAGAGTTTTTTTAGGTCATTCAACCTTTTCAGACATAACTCTCAAACGTGGGACTACAGATGATCTAAATTTTTGGAAATGGCTGTATGAATTATTTGAAAATAAGCCAGTTAGTCGGCGTAATGCTAACATTATTACGTTCAATCAAGCGGGTGAGATAATGAAAAGCTGGACGCTGATTGGTGCTATTCCCATAGCTTGGAAGTCATCAGATTTGCAAGCCGATGGCAGTGGTGTTGTGATTGAGGAATTAACTCTAGCATTTGAGGGCTTGAAAGTTAGTAAACAAGGAGGTGGAGGCAATAAAACACAACGTATGGCAACAGGTTATTTTTCTAGTTCATGACTTATCTATAGCAATTCCTACTTGCGTGAGGTACGGAAAGAAATAATTAACTGCCCATGAACGCCAGTGTACGCAGATAAATTTGTACCTCAACAGACTAGAAAACGCTATAAGTAATATTATCCTCAAATGCTGCTATGAAAATTATTCAACATTCACTTGGAATGACAAATCCTTTTCTTACAATAGGAGAATCTTTATCTCCCCCTAACTTTTTATTGCAGAGAAAATTTAATTTTCCACCTTTAATATCCAGCACATTGCAATCACCGTCTTTTATTCAACAAATCAGTTTATATGACTCCAAGCAATTGAATACGTCTTGGGAAGATTTCCCTAATTTGGATGTAAATAATTTAATGATGGAAGAGGCTAGTGCAATTCCATTTAATAACTCTGAAACAGAGCATATAGTAAATGAAATAAAAAACAACCCGGATGTTCGACAAACTGATTCCGCAGACAAAATTGATACAAAAAAAATTAATCGATCTGTTAAAAAAATATCGCCAAAGGCAACAAAAGTATCTCAAGATAATCAAAAAAAAGTAAAGTCTAAAACTAGTGAAAAAGAATTTATATCTAAAAAATCTGGCCAAAAGACTACTGTTAAACAAAAAGTTGAGAGAACTTATGATACTCCAATTGTGCAAGCAGCACTAACAAAATCAACAACACCAAATCCAACGGATAGAACTGTCGATACTTCAGTACACACAGTCAATCCCAAAGTTGACGTGGATAGAATCGATAGAACTGTCGATACTCCAATTGTACAAACAGCGATCGCACAACTTACGACACCAAATCCAGTTTCCACAGCTGACACAGTCGTTGAGAACGAACAAGCATCACCTGTGGCAGTAACATCTGTTCGGCAACCAACTCTCGATTCTCCTCAAACTTCATTTCCACAAGACATTAATTTCAATAATCAGGGCATTCAACCTTCTCAAAGTACTCCTAACAACTCAGTCAATCCCACAGTTGACGTGGATAGAATCGATAGAACTGTCGATACTCCAATTGTACAAACAGCGATCGCACAACCTACGATACCAAATCCAGTTTCCACATCTGACACAGCAGTTGAGAACGAACAAGACTTGTTTGTGGCAAAAATCTTTCCTCAGCAACCAACTCTCAACTCTCCTCAAACTTCATTCCCACAAGATACCAGCTTCAATAACCAGGGCATTCAACCTTCTCAAAGTACTCCTAACAACTCAGCCAATCCCACAGTTGAGGTGAATAGAACCGAGAGAACTGTCGATACTCCAATTGTACAAACAGCAATAATACAACCTGCGACATCAAACCCAGTTTCCACATCTGACACAGCCGTTGAGAACGAACAAGCATCGCCTGTGGCAACAACATCTATTCGGCAACCAACTCTCGATTCTCCTCAAACTTCATTTCCACAAGATACCAGTTTCAATAACCAGGGCATTCAACCTTCTCAAAGTACTCCTAACAACTCAGTCAATCCCACAGTTGAGGTGAATAGAACCGAGAGAACTGTCGATACTCCAATTGTACAAACAGCGATCGCACAACCTGCGACATCAAACCCAGTTTCCACATCTGACACAGCCGTTGAGAACGAACAAGCATCGCCTGTGGCAATAACATCTGTTCGGCAACCAACTCTCGATTCTCCTCAAACTTCATTTCCACAAGATACCAGTTTCAATAACCAGGGCATTCAACCTTCTCAAAGTACTCCTAACAACTCAGTCAATCCCACAGTTGGCGTGGATAGAACCGAGAGAACTGCCGATACTCCCATTGTACAGACAGCGCTCGCACAACCTACGACATCAAACCCAGTTCCTGGGTCTAACACAGTCGTTGAGAACGAACAAGACTTGTTTGTGGCAAAAATATTTCCTCAGCAACCAACTCTCGATTCTGCTCAAATTTCATTTCCACAAGATATTAATTTCAATAATCAGGGCATTCAACCTGCTCAAAGTACTCCTATCGAGTCAGTCAATTTTACAGTTGAAATAGATAGAACCGAGAGAACTGCCGATACTCCAATTGCACAGACAGCGCTCGCACAACCTACGATACCAAATCCAATTTCCACATCTGACACAGCCGTTGAGAACGAACAAGCATCGCCTGTGGCAACAACATCTGTTCGGCAACCAACTCTCAATTCTGCTCAAACTTCATTCCCACAAAATATTAATTTCAATAATCAGGACATTCAACCTTCTCAAAGTACTCCTAACGAGTCAGTCAATTCCACAGTTGAAATAGATAGAACCGAGAGAACTGCCGATACTCCCATTGTACAGACAGCGCTCGCACAACCTACGATACCAAATCCAATTTCCACATCTGACACAGCCGTTGAGAACGAACAAGCATCCCCTGTGGCAACAACATCTGTTCGGCAACCAACTCTCAATTCTGCTCAAATTTCATTTCCACAAGATATTAATTTCAATAATCAGGGCATTCAACCTGCTCAAAGTACTCCTATCGAGTCAGTCAATTCCACAGTTGAAATAGATAGAACCGAGAGAACTGCCGATACTCCAATTGTACAGACAGCGCTCGCGCAACCTACGATACCAAATCCAATTTCCACATCTGACACAGCCGTTGAGAACGAACAAGCATCGCCTGTGGCAACAACATCTGTTCGGCAACCAACTCTCAATTCTGCTCAAACTTCATTTCCACAAGATATTAATTTCAATAATCAGGACATTCAACCTTCTCAAAGTACTCCTAACAACTCAGTCAATCCCACAGTTGACGCGGATAGAACCGAGAGAACTGCCGATACTCCCATTGTACAGACAGCGCTCGCACAACCTGCGACACCAAACCCAATTTCTACATCTGACACAGCAGTTGAGAACGAACAAGCATCGCCTGTGGCAACAACATCTGTTCGGCAACCAACTCTCGATTCTGCTCAAATTTCATTTCCACAAGATATTAATTTCAATAATCAGGGCATTCAACCTGCTCAAAGTACTCCTATCGAGTCAGTCAATTCCACAGTTGAAATAGATAGAACCGAGAGAACTGCCGATACTCCAATTGCACAGACAGCGATCGCACAACCTACGATACCAAATCCAATTTCCACATCTGACACAGCCGTTGAGAACGAACAAGCATCGCCTGTGGCAACAACATCTGTTCGGCAACCAACTCTCGATTCTGCTCAAATTTCATTTCCACAAGATATTAATTTCAATAATCAGGGCATTCAACCTGCTCAAAGTACTCCTATCGAGTCAGTCAATTCCACAGTTGAAATAGATAGAACCGAGAGAACTGCCGATACTCCAATTGCACAGACAGCGATCGCACAACCTACGATACCAAATCCAATTTCCACATCTGACACAGCCGTTGAGAACGAACAAGCATCGCCTGTGGCAACAACATCTGTTCGGCAACCAACTCTCGATTCTGCTCAAATTTCATTTCCACAAGATATTAATTTCAATAATCAGGGCATTCAACCTGCTCAAAGTACTCCTATCGAGTCAGTCAATTCCACAGTTGAAATAGATAGAACCGAGAGAACTGCCGATACTCCAATTATACAGACAGCGATCGCGCAACCTACGACACCAAACTCAATTTCCACATCTGACACAGCAGTTGAGAACGAACAAGCATCATCCGTGGTAACAACATCTGTTCGGCAACCAACTCTCAATTCTGCTCAAACTTCATTTCCACAAGACATTAATTTCAATAATCAGGGCATTCAATCTTCTCAAAGTACTCCTAACGAGTCAGTCAATCCCACAGTTGAAATAGATAGAACCGAGAGAACTGCTGATACTTCAATTGTACAGACAGCGATCGTACAACCTACGACATCAAACCCAGTTCCTACGTCTAACACAGTCGTTGAGAACGAACAAGACTTGTTTGTGGCAAAAATATTTCCTCAGCAACCAACTCTCGATTCCCCTCAAACTTCATTCCCACAAGATATTAATTTCAATAATCAGGGCATTCAACCTGCTCAAAGTACTCCTACCGAATCAGTCAATCCCACAGTTGAAATAGATAGAACCGAGAGAACTGCTGATACTCCAATTGTAGAGACAGGACAAGATTTACCAGATCTAACTGTCGATAGTCTACCACCACCTCAAGGTTATGCTGTTGGCGGACAAGTCGTTGCCCTCAGCAGCCCAAATAAACAGCAAATAGCAGCTTCAGATACTGTACCTGCCATGCTTACTCCTGGTGAGTTTGTGGTTAATGCCAAAGACGCACAAAAAAACCTCAATTTGCTGAAGCAAATTAACAATGGTAATACAATATCAAACTATTTACAAACCTCTTCTTTATCAAGAGAGATAGAAGACAGGAGACAAGAAGCAGAAAAGAATCGGGCTTTTTTCAAACAACAAAAAAATACCCAGTTAGGCTTACCTAAAATGTTAGTTTCTCTCGGTTCGTCTTCTTTGCAATTAAAGACTGAAAACCTAAACCTTTCAACGCTTAGTTCTCTTAAATCAAATTCAAGAGAAAACAAAATGGTAGAGGTGAATCAAAGTATGTCCCATTATTCTTTAAGCCCTTTAATTTTTAAAAAGCAAGTTTCTCCTAAAGATTCATCTTCTCATGACTCCGATTTACCCTCTCAATGGTCGAGTATTGAAGAATTGGCTAAGGGAAACAGTCTTACTACAAACTCTATTGGCTTTACTTCTTCTAAACCTATTGGTGAAGAATTAACTTCTCAAAATTTAGCTAATTCTCTCAAGTCAAAATCGTCCAGATTTTTTACACATCAATTACCTGAAATTAAGAGCTTTGCAAAGGGTGGACAAGTCACAGCCAGCCAATTACAAATGAGCGGACAACCTTCTAGAGAAACTGTAGAACAACCATTGTTGCCAACAAGCGGAGTTGACGATCGCTCTTCTACACTTTTTGAAACACTAGCTCATGAAATCTATTACTGGTTGCGGCAGAGGTTAGAAGTTGAACAAGAACGTTATGGCTATTATTCTGGTCGCGGTCGTATACCTTGGTAAATTCTAATTCACTTGATTGTAGGAGAACAATTCAAATGGCACTTGAAAAAGCAATACTAAAGGTTGTATCTGGTGACCCATTATCAGATCCCTCTGCTAAGGATATTAAGTTTATGTTTAATCCAACAGAAATGAGTTTTACTAGGTCGTCTAGTTGGGATTATGACAGAGGCGCTAGGGGTCATGGCTTGTTACCTAAAGCTAATTTCTCTGGGATCGATCCTTATAGTTTATCCCTGAACAAACTTGTATTCGATACTTATGAAAATAAGGGTCGTTCTTCTACTGGAGAAAATTTGATAGATATTATTGAAAATATTAAAAAAGGTGTTAGTGCTCCAGATGGAGAAAATAAGCGTCCGCCTATTTATATTTTATCGTGGGGAGGAATGGAGTATTTTTATTGCGTAATGACTAGGTTAAGTTACACTTTCACTATGTTTTTAGCTGATGGAACACCTGTGCGGGCGTTAGTAGACATTGATTTAAGAGAAGTCGATCCTACAAATTTACCGGGTGGAAGGATTACGAATCTGGCTGCTTCTCGTCAAGGAGGGCGCTCGCCACTCAATAAATCAAACCCTTCTACTAGTGGAAGTAGGAGTGTACGAAATAAGAATAATACTGCTGCTCTTGAATCGTTACTTAAAAACAATTAAATTGAATAGGAGTTCTATAATTATGTCGGATAGTCTTTATTTGTCTCGTCCATTTATTACAATTGCTGGTCAGAATGCTCCTCCTGAATTGGTTGACGATATTATACAGATTTCTGTAGAAGAAAGTTTACATCTACCATCAATGTTTACATTGCTGGTACATAATGCTTATGATGGTGCAGACCAAGAGGACAAACAACCTTGGAAAAATGAAAAATATTTTAAAATTGGTGATTCCATAGATATTGGTTTTGCTACTAGCACAACCAGATCTCCTGAGTTTAGTCAGGAGGAAAAAAATTATGTCATCAAAAATGGTGAAATCGTCGCGATCGAAGTCTCCTTTACAGATAAATCTGAAGCTCCTATTATTATTCGTGGTTACGATACTGCTCATCGCTTGCATCGCGGTCGTCATAACCGCTCGTTTTTAAACCATACTGCTGGAGAAATTGTTAAAAAAATTGCATCTGAAGCAGGTATAACGGTTGGTCAGGTGGATGATAATGGCGGACAGTATGATTATCTATTCCAAGAAAATCAAACAAATTGGGAGTTTGTACACGAACTAGCTGCTTTGAATGGGATGGAACTCTTTGTCCAAGATAATAAATTATACTTTCGGACGCCTAAGAGTAAATCTTCTTTGAAGCTGAAATGGTTAATTGACGTTACTCATTTTCACCCTCGTGCCACAAGTTCTCAACAGGTTAATGCGGTAGAAGTACGTAGTTGGGACTACACAAAAAAACAACCAATTGTCTCAACTGCTAACTCAGAAAAAGTTGTGACTCAATCTGGTCTCGGTAAAGGAAGCAGTACTAGTGGCGATTATCATCTCAAAGAATCTCCCACAATGATTGTTGTAGACAAACCCGTATCTACAGCACAGCAAGCAGATGCGATCGCTCAAGCTTTGTGTAATGAACTTGGAGGGGAATTTATTTATGCAGATGGGCGAGCCGAAGGCAATCCTCAAATCCGACCGACACGAATTATACATCTAGAGGGAATGGGCGATCTCTTCAGTGGTGATTATTACGTCACGGAAACACGGCATCTTTATAGGGAACGAGTTTATAAAACTGAATTTAGCGTGAGGGGGTTGCGTAGCAACAGTCTGCTGACAAGCATAGCCCCTCCAGTACATCTGCGACCAGCACAGACTTTCTTAACGGGTATTGTTACTGATAATCATGATAAAGACAACATGGGTAGAGTGAAAGTAAAATTTCCTACTCTAACTGAAAAACATAGCAGTAATTGGGCTAGGGTGGTAGGACTTGGCGCTGGGCAAAACCGAGGATTTTATTGTTTACCGGAGATAGGAGACGAAGTTCTAGTTGGATTTGAACACGGTAATATCACTAGACCCTATATTATTGGTGGAGTTTGGAACGGTGTAGATACTCCTCCTGAAGCAGTAGATGACACGATTGAAAATGGTAAAGTCCGATTGCGAACCATTAAAACGCGTACAGGTCACACTATTGAATTTGTGGAAGAGGATTTGGGAAGTGGAACTGAAGACAAAAACTGTGCGGGAGTTTATATTCATACCTCTGGAGGGCATCATGTACGCATGAAAGATTCAACTTCTGCACGGGGAGTCACAATTAAGACTTCTGGGGGACACCAAGTTAATTTAAATGATAGCCCTCAAAAGTCAATTGAAATTAAAACTGCTGCAGGTCAAAGCTTGACTTTTAATGATGAAGGCATGATAGTCTCTTTGGATACAGATGGAGTCGTTAATATCCGAGCAACAGGCGATGTCAACATAAATGCAACGGGTGCTGTTGGTATTGAAGCTCAGGGAGAGGTCAGCTTACACGCTACAGGTCTTGCCAGTATTAGGGGAGAAGGCGATCTTAACTTGTCTGCAGGAGGGGCTATCACGATGGAAGCGTTTGCTGAGATTAACATAGCAGCTATATCTATTTCTATGGAAGGTGTAGTAACAGCGAATACAATACCAGTAGTGTAAAAAATTACTATTGCTTTTGTAAAAAGTTTCTATTCAATCGAGGAGAACACATATGTCTTATTTTAGCGAAAGGGTTAGGACACAACGTTTAATGACTTTGGGATTTTTTAGTACAATCCTAGCTGTATCTATTACTACAATTAACAGTACGAGGATATTAGCTTTTGGTAGTCTTAATCCTCAACTTACAACTCAAGCTGATGAATACATAACTCAGTCAGATTTGTATGCACTTAACTCTTTTGACAAACAGTTTGTGACTACAGCAGCCCAAGGAAATTTAACAGAAGTAGAACTTGGAAAACTAGCATTAACACAAGCAAGTCAAACAGAGGTAAAGCAGTTTGCCGAACGTATGATTCAAGACCATACGCAAGCATATAATCAACTCAAACTGTTAGCTAGTCAACAGAATATTGCTTTTCCAACAGGTATAGATAAGCAAAATCAAGAAACTTTAACCAAACTGTCAAAATTGTCAGGTTCTACTTTTGACCAAACATATGTGAATACTATGGTAAAAGCTCACATAGAGACTCTATCTTTATTTGAGCAAGAAGGAAAACAGGGTTCTAATCCAGCCTTAAAGGCTTGGGCTGCAAAGATTATTCCAACGGTGAAAGAGCATTTACAAATGGCTCGCTCAATTATGAGTCAAAACTGAGTAGGAGAGGCGATCGTTTAGCTACAATGAGGGCATTCTAGAAGACGTTGAAAGCACGCCATGTCTCGTTGGTTTAATATTGCGGGTCCCTGCCAAGCTGACATTCACTATATGCTATCGCCCACTAACCGAATGCCCAACTTAGAGCAACTGATCGAGCAACGTAGCTATTTTGTGATTCATGCACCTCGTCAAACGGGTAAAACTACTGCAATGCTAGCGTTAGCACAACAACTGACGAAGAGCGGACGCTACACCGCTGTTATGGTATCGGCAGAAGTAGGAGCACCTTTTCGTCACGATCCAGGAGCAGCAGAAAATGCAATTCTAGCAGCTTGGAGGGCAAGCGCGAGATTCGATTTGCCTGAAGATTTACACCCTCCGGTGTGGGATGAAGAGCAGCCAGGGCAAAGAATTCAAGCAGCTTTGCAGGTATGGGCGCAAGCTTCACCACTACCATTGGTGGTGTTTGTTGACGAAATTGATTCGTTACAAGATGAAGCCCTCATATCTTTTTTACGACAACTTCGTGATGGTTATCGCAATCGTCCTAAAAATTTTCCGATTTCTGTGGGTTTGATTGGTTTACGAGATGTACGAGATTATAAAGTCGTTTCAGGAGGTAGCAATCGCTTAAATACATCAAGCCCCTTTAATATCAAAGTGCGCTCAATAACATTGAGAAATTTTAATGCCCAAGAAGTGGGAGAACTGTATCAACAACATACTGATGAGACGGGACAAGTTTTCACACTAGAAGCCATTCAGACGGCGTTTGATTTAACTCAGGGACAACCCTGGTTAGTCAACGCCTTAGCTAAAGAAGTTGTTGAAGAGATAGTGAGTGATATAAATGTAAAAATTAAACCAGAACATATATTAACAGCAAAAGAAGTATTAATAGCACGTCAAGACACCCATTTAGATTCTCTGGCAGAAAAACTTCGAGAACCAAGAGTTAAAGCCATTATTGAACCAATTCTTGCAGGACAAACATTAGGAGATACGCTGTCAGATGACCGACAATATCTGGTCGATTTAGGATTATTGCGACGCGATCCTGAAGCAGGATTGACAATTGCAAATCCTATTTATCGCGAAGTGATTCCCCGTGTTCTAGTTCAAGGCACTCAAGACACTTTACCTTACATTAGTCCAAGTTGGCTCACTTCAACTGGAGAAATTGATACCGAGGCTCTATTGCAAGCTTTTATAGCATTTTGGCGACAACATGGAGAACCTTTGTTTGGAAGCGCTGCTTATCACGAAATTGCTCCACATATAGTTCTAATGGCATTTTTGCATCGCGTCGTCAATGGTGGTGGAACAATAGAACGCGAATATGCAATTGGACGGGACCGCATGGATTTGTGTTTGAAATATAAAAGTCTCACTTTAGGAATCGAGTTGAAAGCTTGGCATAATAAAAAAGGCGATCCATTGGCAGATGGTTTAGAACAATTAGATTCATACTTAGCACGTTTAGGTGTAGATTTTGGTTGGCTAATTATTTTTGACCAACGTTCTAAAGCACCACCACTAGAAGAACGTTTGACAACGCAAATCACAACTACAAAAAATGGACGTTCTGTCAAAGTTGTACGTGCATAATTACTCAAGCGATAGGAATTGTAGGGTGCAAAGCATTGCACCCTTGACAAATTTAATAAATTCTTCCGTTTTCTCGGCTTCTATGAATCTCGTGAGAGATTTTATTTAAATCGTGGTTAAGATGTCTTTGCTCTTGTGAAGTTAAAAATCCCCCATTTCTTCTCAAATCGTGAATGCGTCTTGCATTCACCGCTGCTTCACGATTTTCTAAATGATGAAACTGATATGGCGTAATTTGTCCTTCTCTGACACCATCAAAAATACGTTGTTGTTGAGAAGACTCTCGATGGTAAATTTCGCCAGCAGAAGCTATTTTTGGGTTTAAGAAAACAGGAGCGAGGACTAGGGGAAGAATGTAGATCGTTTTCATAGTGGTGTTTTTCCTAATTTAATAAGTGGATATTGTTTAGAAAAGCCAATCTCTAAACTGTTTCTTTAAGAGTAAGTCAGAAAAGTAAAGAATTCAGAAAGATTTGTTTTCGACTTTTGGCGAATCAAATATTTTATCAAATTCGTTATTCTTAATAATATACAAACTTTATATGAGGGCTGCCTGAATGCCAGAAACGGTGAATGGTCAGCAAAACAAATATCTAGGGAGAGGTTGGGCTTTCCCGTTGCAGTTGAGCGTACAGGGAGGAATACAACTTCACGCTGAAGCACAAAAGGTTAGAGAATCTATTTGGCTTATTTTACGTACTGAAATAGGAGAACGGGTCTATCGTCCTGATTTTGGCTCGCGCTTATCGGAATTGGCGTTTGCGCCTATGAATAACGATACTTTGTTACAAATTCGTCTTTACGTTCGAGAAGCCTTGGAAAAATGGGAGCCACGCATTATGTTGGATCGGGTTATAACAGATGCTGACCCCGTGCGGGGAAGAGTCGATATACTGATCGCTTATCGTTTAAAAAATTACCCAGATCTCTATAACTTTGTTTATCCTTTTTATTTGTTAAGTGAGGAGGAAGAGTAACTGTGGAATTTGATTTTTTACCTAAGTTGCCTTCTTCTAATTTAGACGATCGCACTTTTAATGAATTAGTAGAAGAGTGCATTTTGCGAATTCCCCGTTACTGTCCGGAGTGGACAGACCATAACTTGAGCGATCCGGGAATTACCCTAATTGAATTATTTGCTTGGATAAGCGACCAATTATTACTTAGGTTTAACCAAGTTCCTCGTAAAAATTATGTTGCTTTTCTAGAATTATTAGGTATTCGCCTTCAGCCACCAGTTCCAGCACAAACAGAGTTAACGTTTTATTTAAGCACTGCTTTAGAAAAAGCTTACACAATTCCCTCTGGGATAGAAGTTGCAACAGATCGAACCCAAGAAAGTGAAGCGATTGTTTTCACAACGGATCGTCCTTTAGTCATTGGTAAACCCATTCTGAAACACTTTTTGACTGCTCAAACAGTTAATGAAATTCCTGAAACTTTGCGCGATCGCGTCACCAATCAATGGACTCGTCAGACAAATGGAGACTGGGGAGGTCGCGAGCAACTCTTATTTGAAGAGCAACCAAAACCAGGTAATTGTTTTTATCTAGTACTGGATTCCGAAGACTCTCTAGACGGTAACGTCATGCAAATTAGGTTTAAAGGGGCGGCGGCGACATCCACTGGTATCAACCCCAATCAACCACCCCGTCGTTGGGAAGCCTGGGACGGTCAACAATGGGAACCAGTCTTGCTCAGAGAAGATGATGATGCGACTCGTGGTTTTAGTTTCTACGAACAACACAACCCCGCTCAAGGTGCAGATGTAGTTCTGCATATACCCCAAAAGTGGCCAGTGACTAGCTTTACGACTTATCGAGGTCGCTGGTTGCGCTGTGTTTTGACAACTCCAAATACCAATCAACCGGGTTATACTAATTCTCCAAGGATCGTCGGCTTAGGCGTACAAGCTATTGGGGGTACTGTGGATGCTAGCCAAAGTATTCTAATTTTGAACGAGGTATTAGGAATAAGCGATGGTACGCCCGGTCAAACTTTTCAATTACAAGGCTCTCCTATTTTAAGCCGTCGAGAAAATGAGTTTATAGTCGTAACTCCTCCTGGAGGGTTACCTCAAAAATGGCAGGAGGTTTCAGATTTTGCCGATTCCGATCCTAGTTCGCTTCACTATACTATTGATTCTTTAACTGGTGAAGTTCAATTTGGTCCTTTAATTCGCGAACCTAATTCTCTCAGCCACCAAACACAAATTCGCTCCAGAATACAGCAGTCAAAGCAAGCAGACTCTAGGTTAGCCGATCTGCAAATGTTGGAATATCAGTACGGGGCTATTCCACCTCGTGGTTCGGAAATTAGAGCGATCGCTTATCGCATTGGTGGTGGACGTAAGGGTAACGTTCAAAGCGGTACGCTTCAATTTTTAAGAACGGCTGTTCCTTATGTTGCTAAGGTGAACAATCATAACCCCGCACGCAATGGGGCTGATGGCGAAACTTTGGATCGGGCTGTCCTGAGAGCTCCACAAATACTGCGGACTCGCGATCGCGCTGTCACTGCCGAAGATTTTGAAGTGATGGCACAGCGGGCTGTTCCAGGAGCGATCGCAAGAGTTCATTGTATCACACCCACTTCTTCACGCGATGCAGGTAATATACGTCTGTTAATTGTGCCACAAGCAAATCTAGATGGAATTGCTCGAGGAGAAGGAATACGCCCAGAACAGTTTGTCATAGAAGAAGCAGTCCAACAAAAAGTTTTGCACTACTTAGATGAAAGGCGATTGTTAGGCGTACAGGTGCAACTTCAAGAACCGAAATATGTAGGTGTTTCCATACGAGCACAAGTTGCTCTCGAACCAGCTTACGAACATTCTTCTGCTCAACAAGAAATTCTGTTAAAATTGCGTGTCCTTCTGTATCAATATTTAAATCCCCTTACTGGAGGACCAGAAGGTAAAGGTTGGCCTTTTGGACGATCTGTTTATCCTTCAGATATTGTAGCGTTATTACAACAAATTCCTGGAGTACGTTACTTAGGGGCAATTTTGTTATTTTCAATACGCAAGCAAGGGCAAATTTGGGTTCGGGAAAAAGATCCAGAAGCTTTTATTAACCTAGAACCGCAAGATTTGATCTGCTCTTGGGCTGATAAAAATTTGCGCTCCGGTCATGATATCACTCTCATCACTACCTGAAGGATATGACTATGCTGAAAACTCGCTCTAATCCTCCTGTAAGTATTCAAATAACCCCAATGCGAGTTCCTGAAGCGATGCCTTCTGTAGACCCTGCCTTACCTTCTGGTAGTGTAATTATAGAATCAGTCGCTCAAAAGAGTTTGCTTGTATATCCTGGAGAACCCAGCGAGACGATTGTACAAGTAAAAAACTTGGAACAACACACCTTGCAGTTAACCTTGAAAGTAGAAGGAAACTTTCCTCTTGAGTGGTGCCAAATTATCACAGAGGACAAAGAAATTGCTCCTGGAGCGCAAATGGAAGCCGTGCTTTATTTTTTTGTTCCGGCTACATTTTTTGAGGATCGAGAAGCAATCAGCCCGGAAACACGAGAGCGGTTAGTGCTTGATTATCACTGCATAATTGACGTACATATCAATGAAAATACCGAGCAAGAACAAGTTCAGCAAGAGGAGTTTGGTTTATACATCCGTCCTTACACTAGCTACATGAGTTTTCTCCCGGCTGTCTACCGTGAAATTGACTTTATGAGTCGCTTCATGCAGATATTTGAACAAGCGATCGAGCCGGTGATTCAAAACTTCAAGGTCATGTGGGCAAACCTAGATCCCTTGACAGCACCAACAGCTTTATTACCCTTTTTAGCTTACTGGGTAGCTTGGCCACTCGATTCAATCTGGGGTATACCTCAGCAGCGTCGTTTGATTCGCCGTGCTATGGAACTTTATCGTTGGCGGGGAACTCGCAAAGGATTGCGTCTTTACTTACATCTTTATACGGGTTTACCTTTAGATGAGGATATACCTCAAGAAGCCGAAAAACATATCAGCATTACAGAACCCTTTAGCCAAGGTTTTATCTTATCGTCAGCAAACTTAGGAGAAAATACTGTCTTAGGCGGCGGTCAGCCTTACCACTTTATTGTGCGTTTGCGTGCTGATAATACAACTCTGGACGAAAAATTGGTGCGGCGTATCATCGACCAAGAAAAACCTGCTTTTTGCACCTATGAATTATTTATGTAAGGGTGCAATGCCTTGCGCCCCTATCCCCTACATCCTAACTCCTAACTCCTACCATGACACATCCTTTTCCACCACCACCCATTAAACCTTTAACACGCCTTCAAGCCTTAGATGGTTTATTAATTAATGCCGAACGCTGGCGCAAGGCACATGAGTACCACCGGTTGCGGCAAAATGTTCACTATCAATCACTCCATCAACCAGGAATTGTCTGTGGTTTAGGTGTGCGAGTGATTGCTCCTCCTTCTTCATATAAAGCAGAATATCGAGACAATCGTTGGGTGGAAATTCAACCGGGTGTTGCAATTGATGTTGCTGGTAATGTGATTGTTGTACCTAACGCACTTGAATTTCGGATTGCGACAGAAATTCCTGATACTGAACCTGTGATGATATATTTGGTGGTGAGTTATGTAGACCCAGACCAACTACAGCGTAATGACCAAAGCGAGTACCTTCAAGAAACTTTTCGTTTAGATGAAAAAAGCCAGCGACCAGAACATACAGAAATAGAGCTTTGTCGAATTTTCTTGCAACCAGGACCAGTTTCGATTACTCAACCTACAGATGCTTTTTTCCCAGGGTATAACAATGTAGACTTGCGCTATCGCATTTATGCTCAGGTACGTCCTCAAGCGATCGTGCGTATGGCTTTAGTCAGTCATACCGACCCTGAGTATTCTCGGAACTTTTTTAACCTTTCATATTTACTACAGTCTGTAGAAGTTCTTCATGCTTCTTTAAAAGGCTCTGATGATATTGGTCAAGTTTCTTTAGAAGAATACCTTCTGGATTATGATTTGCTTTACTTAACGGGTAAAGACGCACTAGCTTTGAATAGTCGTGAATTTGATAATTTAAAAGCGTACTTAGATAAAGGTGGAACCCTTTTAGTTGATGCACCATTCGATGCGCTCGCTTTAATTGAAAGTACTCAAACTTTGGCTCAACAATTAGGTTATTTTTTAAAGCCTTTAGAAGAATTTCGTCGAAATCATCCTTTAAGGACAAAACCTTTCTTATTTGCTGCTTTGCCAACAGTCAATCAACAACCAATTCAGATGTTTCTAGAAGGAGGAATTATTTTGGTGACTGGAGATTTAGCAATGTCTTGGGGGCTTGACCAAGAATTATCTTTATCTAGATTTGATATTCGCACGGCTCAGGAATTGGGTATTAATATTCTTCAATACGCTTGGAAACGGCGACAGTTAATTGGTTTGCAACAGGAGGATTATTCTGCTTTATGGTAAAACTAATTTATTTAATTCCAACTGCAATGGTAGCATTAAGTGTGGGAGTTGCGATCGCACCCGCTGAAGCTAATTGTGGTAATGAAATTGTTAAGTTAGGACTAGTTCAACCAACTATAGAATGCTATTGGCAGCAGTTACAACAACAGACCAATTTTTCATGGGGAAAAGCTAATCCTTACGGCACATTATCTGGCGATCGCAAAGAGGAACCAACGCAGCGGTAAGCCGAAGCTGTAGGCCGTCCGTCGGGTGCAGCGCCTTGTTGTGCCGATGTTGGAAAGTATCACTCCATAATGTGCTTTGCCAGCGAAAGCAGTGTTCGAGAATACGGATGTTCAGCATCGAAGGTATAGACGAGTGCTCGGCCTTCCATATCAATAAAAATATTGTTGCAACCCCAACAAACCGATGCCTGTAAAATGAGATTATCGTCCTTATAAAACCGAAACCCGTAAGGCGGAGCATGACAGCGCATCTGTTCCGCGAACGGTAACTGCCGCCAGAGCCGAGCGATAGATTGTGCGGTTTCGTCAGTCACTCGCACACAAGGCGCGGAAGCAGCCGCCTGCATAAAACTATTGATGTGATTGCTTAAAACATCTTGAAGATTAACAATCTCAACAGCATCTATTTCGGGTAGTTGGGCGACATCGTAATTCATACGCAGCCAAGTATCGCACGACAGCACAACTATCTATTATACGGAAACTTTCTATACAATGACCCCTTAAGGGGTGATTAACCCTCTTTCAAGAAACACGAGCCAAAAAGCTTGTAAAATAAGGCTTAGTCAAAAATTGCTCGTGTTTATTTCTTTCATAGGGGGTGGCAATCGCCGCCAGTGGGGTTGCTTCTAATAAACAGAAATGTTTCTTAGAAGAGGGTTAATATTCATTATAAAAGTTTACTTTTGCTGGATCGTTACCGATGTGCTTCATGATGTGCCTGTACTCACTTATTGTAATCGATCTGTCTTTACTTTGATCCATATTGATATCGTTAAAACGTAATCCATGGCGTCGTGGTGTATTAAGAAATGGATCGTCACTATGAGGATTTATCGCTGATGCTGTGTTGAAATTGACTCGCGCATTTAAGTCTTGTGTTACAAAATCAATCCCCAATTTACTCGTTCTTCTAAAAAACGCTTTGTATATCCATTGCCTTAATGCATTTTTTTGCTCCTCTGACATCTTTGTAAATAAATTAATTGCTTGACTAAATGTACGTTCGGGAGCTAACCATGCATGAATATCTTTTGGGTGGAGATGTACTGCTTGGTCGGATCGCTCGGAATTTTTCAGATTTTTTGTAAATCTATTTTTGCTTTTTATCTTCTTTAATCCTTGCGCTTCTCTAAAACCAAAAATGCCTTCAGAAGTCTTATCCCCAAAATCATAAAGTCCTATCGTAGAAGCGTTTTGTGCTAACTTTTGAATCCATGCTTGCAAATCAGCATTAGCAGCCACGTTAGCCTTAAAGCTAGGGAAATACTTACCCCAATTTGCAACTGGATCGGGATCGCTTAAAGCTTCTCGTACTGTAAATATGCCTATAGGAGATTGATCGAGCGTCATAAGCCCGTTTATACCTATTCCAGCGTTATAGTCATCAATCGTTCTGATCGGTTGTGGTGTCCCTATTGCTTTATCTTGAGGTTTGAGGCGCTGTTGAGTTAATTGTCTGAATGGGTGTAATCCATATAACAAACTTTTATCATCTCCGCGAGCATAATTAATTAAAGGGTCTGTTCCATGTACAACTCTCTGAATTAACCCATTGTCTGCCAAAGATTTTGTTATTGTGTCTTCTTCGGACATGGCTTCACGCTGAATACTTTGGCTTTGGTCTAGTTGTGATGACCTAGAAGCTTCAATTTGATTGATGACTCGTGCTGCTGCTCGATCTGCTTCTTGCTCGTATTTGTCTCCAGGTTTTCCAATCATCAGCTTAGTTTGAATTTGTTCTCCTTGTGTGCCAAAAAAGCTTTTTCTAATAGTATCTCTTTCTGTTTGGCTGGGAACACTAAATGTTGTCACTTTAGATGATGGAGAATTGGTCTGTACGGAATTCTCAGTAGCAGATAGAGCTATGTGAGGTTGTTTCTTCTGAAGCAGCCGAGCAGATTTTTGTATTTGTTGGTAAGTCATAAAGAAAATTATCAAGTGAATAATCTATTGATTTTTTAAACCCAGCTATTCTTCTTCATTTTCCTGTTGCTTTTGAAAATGTTCTTCAAATGAATTTCTAACTTTTTGTTCGGTGTTGTACATTGCATTATTTACTAAACTATCAATTAGATTAGTCATTCGATATACAATAGTTCTAAATAAAGTTTCCAAAAAACCTAAAATTTCTTCCATGATTTTTAACCTCAAAATTTCAAGAAAAAATTTAACATATAGTAGATTTCGTCTTAGTGAGATACAGTGCGACGAGCAGTGACACCGCTCCTACAAACTTTCTAATGATAGAGCTTTGTATTTCATATAGTTGAAATCTGCTGTATATGCCATGCTTTGATTTTTGCCACGTTAACTTACTTCAGCATAGTTGCTTTCTTTAAGCTAGCAAATTTTTTATTTAAACCGCTATTCACCAAAAGTCGTGTTATTATATCTAGTTTTTCAGAGTGCTACTAGTGGTTATTGAAAAAGGATATAAATAAGATTCAACTTACGTCTAATCACAAATGGTAAGTTTCAATGACACACTTAACAATAGGCTTAAAGATATATAGCTATTAAGACTTAAGATTTTTTTAGTACTTACGATCTACCAACGAGTACAAAAATCTATCAAAGATTCGTCAATTCAGATGAAACAGTCTCAAATGCTCGACTTACTATTGACAACGATGCAGCACAGCTAAAAGTAATTAAGGATTTTCTAAAAAATATCAACTTATGTCTAATGACAAATTTTCAAATATGATGACATAATTAATTATAGTTTTAGGATTTTGAGACAATATTTATTAACAGTCATAATCGATATTTTGTGTGCCTTATACAACTTGAAGTTGTAAGGGCGGAGTGTGTAGTGTGAGATGAGCAAAACTAACACAAGCCAATCAACAAAAAGCTATGAAAGTCAAAGTTTTTAATTCACAAACAAAAAATCGAGGAATTGAACTCGATTTCGATGAAATCTTCACTGATGAAGATGTATGCATCATAGGTCGTTCTCCTGATTCTGGTTTAGTTCTAGATAGTTCTGATATCAGTCGAGTTCATGGTAAATTTTTCCGGGAAAATGGAGAAATTTATTATGTTGACTTGGGTAGCACCAATGGCTCAAAGGTGAATGATGAAATTGTTACTATGAATCAGAATTATCTACTCAAGTCTGGGGATGTTATTCAAGCAGGTGAGTTTGTTCTCTTTATTCAAGAAACTAGCAATATTCCTGAAGATAAAACAGTTGTCAGAGATTTAGATGCAACTGTATTTTCATCTTGGAAGCCTGAAGTTCAAGCAACTGACAGTCCTGGTGCTTTAGTAAGAGTGAGCGCAACCTTGGAAACTGAGGAACCGGACGATCCCAAGTCGCAAACTCAGGCTTTACTAGCAGCCATTAATAAACGCATCGTGAAAGATGTGACGACAACAAAAAACTGGACGCGAGATTCTTATATTAATGCGGTTCGTAAAGCTCGCGAAACGATTGAACATAGCAAAATTATCGATCCAGAAGCACTGGAAAAAGAAGCAGATAAGTACTGGCGATCGCTCTCTAAAGGAGCTTCAACTGTCACTAGCCGTTTGGGTTCCGCCACTATCAAAGGAGCTTCAGAAATTGGAAGCCGTTTGAGTTCTGCTACTGTCAAGGGAGCTTCAGAAATCGGAAATCGTTTGGGTTCTGCTGCTAAAGCTGCTTGGAAAGAAGCGATCGCACCCAAATCTAGTTTGGAAAAAGAACTCACGGAGTCTCGTTCTGAGAACAAAAGCGATGTTTTTGAAGCGGCTGATTCTGAAGAGAAACACCTACAAACTGTTGAAGATGAAATGAGTCAGTTGATTTCTGGAAATAACTTACATACAACGGCTTCTGAAGATAACTCACACCAAAACAAGTAAGAATTAGCTTAATTAAGTCTAAATAGAACTCAATCCAACATCCAAAATGGTATAAAAAATTGATGAACCGCACTCCTATAACACCCCGATCTCAAGCCAAAATTCATTATTTACATCTCGAAAGAGCTTTATCGGAGATTGAGCAAGCTGTTGAGGATTATAGCGATCGCTTAGAACAATCTACAGAATCCATTCCCGATCTAGAATCTGCTCTTGTTGAAGTTGCTACTACGATGGATCGCTTTTCAGCCATAGGACATTTGTGTAGCACCTTCCACCTATCCCTTTTCGAGACTCAAGTTCTGCTGTTATGTGTCGGTCACGCACTTCTCCCTTATTTCCCACAACTTTGTATGAAGGCTCAAGGAAACGAGCAATTAGCGTATCCAACTTTTGGTTTAGCTATGCGTCTTTTCTCAGACTCTCATTGGAATGCTCTTTTACCTGATGCTCCTTTACAATATTGGCAATTGGTCAAAGTTGGGATAAATTCCGATCTGCCTCAGTGCCGTTTGCAAATAGACAACAGTATCTTGCTGTACCTATTGGGCGAGCCTTATCAAGACGATCGCCTCGCGCACTTAATCCAGCCTATGCCCGTGAAGGATAATACAGGCGTACTTTTACAACCTTCACATCAAGACATAGCAGAACGTTTAGCAAACGCTTGGTCGCAAACTCAAAGCATATCTTTGACGTTACCTATTGTACAATTGTGTGGTATGGAAGTTACCGACAAGTGGGCGATCGCTGCTACTGCTTGTGCTCTTGATAGGCGATCGCTCAAACTCATGTCTGTGAGTCATTTACCAACAGACTTAACAGAGCTCAACCATATAATACGAAGGTGGGAAAGGGAAGCTATTTTAACGAATAGCGTTCTTTTGCTAGATTGCGAGCAATTAAATTCAGACGATTCTGCACTCAATACAGCAATTCTACAGTTGATTCAGAAGATTCGGACTCCACTCATTATCTCGGCAGAAGACCGAATACTGTCACCACACCGTCCTTTGATGACCTTCGATGTACCTAAGCTGACTCCTAATGAACAGCGAAGCGTTTGGTACTCTTGCCTTGGAAGCAGTGGAACTCAATTAAACGGGCAGATAGAAGCGTTAGTCTCTCAGTTCAACCTTAACAGTCTTGCGATCCAATCTGCTTGCTTGCAAGTTAGCGATCGATATAAGAAGTTTCCACTACCTTTAACTTCTTCCTCAGTTCCCCATCAACTGTGGGATATTTGTCGGACGATGGCACGACCGAGGCTGGATGATTTAGCACAACGCCTTGACTCAAAAGCAACTTGGGATGACCTTATCTTGCCAATAACTCAAAAAAACATCTTGCGCGATTTGGTGATTCAAGTTCAACAACGAGCAAAAGTTTACTGGGATTGGGGTTTTGCTGGTAAGGCAAATCGAGGTTTTGGCATAAGTGCCCTATTTGCAGGAGCTTCCGGTACTGGTAAGACTATGGCTGCAGAAGTTTTAGCCAAAGAATTAAGATTGGATCTTTACCGCATCGATCTGAGTGCTGTAGTCAGTAAATATATTGGTGAAACCGAGAAAAATCTGGGGCGGATTTTTCATGCTGCAGAGGCGGGGGGGGCAATTCTCCTCTTTGATGAGGCTGATGCATTGTTTGGCAAACGCTCTGAAGTTAAAGATAGTCGCGATCGCCATGCCAATGTCGAAGTTGGGTATTTACTTCAACAAATGGAAGCATATCAAGGTTTGGCGATTTTGACAACGAACTTAAAAAGCTCTTTAGACCAAGCTTTCTTACGCCGTCTCCGATTTGTTGTTTCTTTCCCCTTTCCAGATTCTAAATTGCGAGCAGAAATTTGGCGGCGTGTTTTTCCTCAACAGACACCAACTCAAGGATTAGACTTTGGAAAACTGGCTCAACTCAATCTTGCAGGTGGAAACATCCGCAATATTGCCCTGAATGCTGCTTTTACTGCTGCACAAGCAGAAGAACCAATCATGATGAAACACATATTAAGTGCAGCACACAGTGAATGTATGAAGTTAGAAAGAGCTTTAACTGATACTGAGATTCAAGGTTGGTTGTAATCGATTTATTGTTAGCGAATCATGAACTACTAGAAACTAATTATTTTTTGACAAAACTTACTACTCTATAATGGGTGAAATATATGCATAGTCTTTGGATAAACCATCTTACATCCTTCTTTATTTCATCAACTTTTGCCATAATTTGGTTAGTACTGAGATATCGAAAAACTACTCAGAACTTAGGTTATGAAGTTGCATTGGTAGAAATTGTTAGAAACTTCATCTATATCATTTCTTTGTTTGTATTCATTTCGAGTTTAAGACTAATTTCTTCCGATTTCAATGATGGTTTACTAGCTATTAATCTTTTTTATGGTATCTATTTTGCTATATATCTGATATATTTATCAACTTGGAAATGGCGCAGACAAGAAGCAGGAATTACACTACTAGATGTAGAGCAAAACTTAAAAAGTAAAATTTTCTTTTTTCTGGGATTGTTTTCACTAGTAGTTGTTGTAATTATTTCTGTATCATTTATTCAACAAATTTCCGTTAATTTTTCTATATACAATAGTTTTGAAAGCAAACAATTGCTTCTCTTACTTATATGGTGCTCTATTGCTGTTACGTTTATTACAAGTAGTTTCAACACATTGGAATTCACAGAAAAAGGCATTTGTTATAGATTTTTCTTTATAAAATGGGAAAAAATAAAATCCTATGCTTGGATAAAAACAAGAAACAGTAGGCTGATGATTTACTGTCACCCTAATTTTTTCCTCATTAACAGAATTTGGTATTTATCAATTCCTGTAACTCAGAAAAATGCTGTTAATGACATTCTGGCTCAATACGTGCTTCCTTTAAATAATAAGTGTTAAGTAAGTCAGCACAATTAATGTAGAGACGCTTCAACCAATGCGTCTCTACAAAAAAACTGGGTTTTTATGATTTCTGTACCGACGCTCCAGGAGGAGCGTGTATAAAATTTAATACTTTGAGACATATCTTCTTGCATAAGAATAATATACATATGATTTACAAGCGATCGCAAAAATCTGTCCGTCACTCCTCAATGCTGAAAAATCAGTCGAGAATAGCTCAACCTTCTCTGGAAACTTTAAAAGAGACTCATTCATTATTATCTCCTAAAAAATCAATTGCTAGTATTCCCAACAAAGCTGAGAGAGAAAGTATAAGAAGAAGCTTATTTCAACAATCGGCAGGAACATCGTCCGAGCAAGTTGTGCAACGAACCACAACCCAGTCTTCAAACTCTTATGACCCAGTTGATGAAGTATTAACTGAATACCATCAATCAAGTGACCGTGACGCGATTGATGAAGTATTAGCTGAATACTATCAATCAAGCGACCGTGACGCGATTGATGAGGTGTTAGCTGAATACTATCAATCAAGTGACCGTGACGCGATTGATGAAGTGTTAGCTGGATACCATCAATCAAGTGACCGTGACGCGATTGATGAGGTGTTAGCTGGATACCATCAATCAAGTGACCGTGACGCGATTGATGAGGTGTTAGCTGGATACCATCAATCAAGTGACCGTGACGCGATTGATGAGGTGTTAGCCCAGGAACAAGAACCGCTAGCTACAGCACAATCTTCAGAAGAAATCACCGCTAATAGTGTAGCAGCAGAACACTCTAAACCAGAAAAGAAAGCTGGTTGGTTTGAAAAAGCTGCAAATGCCATTTTTATCAAAAAGCATAATACCGCTGCTAAAAATACATTTAAAGATACCGCAACAACTGCTACACAAGCAGTAGCAAGTACAACAAATTCTGCAGCAGGACATTCAGGTATATTAACACACAGTGCAAATTTGATTTCGGGTACTGTGAATACAGGTGCTAGTGCTTCACTCTCAGGTGTAAGTGCATTTAGAAGCGGTCGTCAGGCGTTTAGAGCATATCAAAGATCCCAAGTCGCGCAAAATTATGCAGACAAGTTTGACGCAGAATCAACCGATGAGGATAGTAAAAAGCTTGCAGCAATATCGCAGTATATGGCTCAGAAACAGCGTAGAAGAGCGAAATGGTTAGGAAGTAGTGCGGGTTTATCATCTGCTGCTACAGTTGCAGGTATAGGATCTGTTGTAACTGGTGTAGCAACACCTCCTGGTTTGGCGTTAGGTGCGGTATCACTGGTATTTGGAGGAGCAAGTAGTCTGGCTAGTGTTGTTCCTAAGGGAAAAGGATTATATAAACGCTCCAAAGGTACAAAAGGGAAAAATCGAAAGGCAAATGCAACTGAATTATACGAACTAGCTAAAAAGGGACATGAGCCTTCTTTACAGTTCTTGTTAGAACCTAAAATAGGAGTTCTCCAGCAAGGAACGCGACCTCACATGAATGCCGATGGATTTTACGCTGAAGACTTACAAGATGAAAGTAAAAGAAAATTTATCATTAAATACATTCAGCAAAAAATGAGATCGTAGTTACAGTATTTTCTAGGTAAATAAAGTGAAGAGGAAGGGGTGCAAGGTATTGCGCCCCTTCTCGGTCATTAGAGAACATTTGGAGTTTGTGATTAACTGTTTTAAGGTTGACAGACCACTAGTACATGAAGGCAGAAGTACGCTCGTCTGAGGGCAGAAGGCACAAAAGCTTTTATTTTAAGCTTTTTGTCTGTTACTAAGGGTTACCTTATTTACGCCATGTTGTACTAGTTATTAAGAATAATTGTTGATATTTGATAGCCAATCGATGGACGATATTGTGTTTGTAAAATAGACCATATTTTTGAAGTTTCTTCCATGTTGAAAAATTCTGGGCTAATTTTAATTTGCCTTATTTGCTCTGCTAAATCGGAGATAGATACTGTTGCTAAAGCTTGAGATAAAACACTAGAAGTATTGACTGTAGAGGCATTTTTTAAAGCAGTGTAGATACTATCTTGCATAAGTATCGATGTTTCATGTAACAATTGCATGACATATCCTAACAAAATTTCTGCTTGAAAATCTTTTGCTCCGTAGACTGTAAGTAAATAGTGAAGGTCAAGCGCTAGAGGCAGATTTTTGGAGAGTACTTCTTTTGTAAGTCGATCGCTATGCTGGCGCAATTCCTGAGAAACCCAGTCAACATTGCGATTCTGTGTAACTTGGTAAAGAAACAGGTTGATTTGTGCATGCTCATCTGTTCCAATAGATATGCGATCTGGTGGTAAAGCTGTTACACTTACACCGCCAACACTTGTTGTAATTAAGTCATGAATGAGATGGTTTTCAAGTATATCTTTGAATACTGCTGTTACAGCTGCTATGGCGAGTGGGTTAGTCATTTTACAATAGTTTGAATTAACTCATTTTACTCCCAACACTTGAAGGACACAATAATATTGTGTCTCCTCAATGACTTTTACAGCAGATTGCAACTAAATGAGATATAGATATTGTAAGGGCGCAAGGCATTGCGCCCCTACTGCTATACTTCATTTACCTGAAAAAGGCTGTATCTATTGATTGTTAACTTAATAGCTGTAGCTTAAAACTCCATTAATATTAGCAATTCTTGGAATTTCAATAGCTGTCCTGTTATATGAGCCATTTACTCTACGGCAAGTAGCTGATAATGTATCTCCAGCAACATAAATTCGGGTGCAAGAATTTTGATAAGTGCTAGGAGCATCGGGGTTGGAATTATAGCTCAAATTTCCATTAACATTCTCAATTCCTCGGACTTCAATTGCTGTCCTGTTATATGAACCATCTACTCTCCGACAAGTAGCGGACAGGGTGTCTCCAAAAATACGAATATTAGAACAACTGTTTGCATAGGTGCTATCACCATAGGCTTCAGCTTTAGCAGTGTTGATGGAAGTAGCAGCTAAAATAGCACCGCAAGCTGCGACACTTATAAGACGTGGTAATTTTAATTTACCTAAATTGGACAGATAAGACATGGTATTCTCCTGATTTAAATTTGTTTGGAATTAGAATGAAATAAAAGGTTGGGGAGAGGGTGCTGTCAGATGGAGGGTTTAGAATCTACTAAGTATAAGTAAGTAGCCGAACATAATATTAAATGTAATTAGAAAAAGTCAAAAAAACGAAAAGAATTTTAGAAAAAAAGGAAAAAATCTCTAAAATTAAACTAAAGTCTATGTAATTCCGGTAATTTGCGATCGCATCATTGTGTAGGGGCAGATGTCCAAAGGTAAACTGCTGCTAATAAATCAATGATATATGGATAACCGTATTATTAATGCTAGTCTTTCAACTCAAAGTGTGACATTTAAACCGGGCGGTGTGCCATCTACGTTTGAGGTTACTGTCATTAATGGTAGCGATCGCTTTGCTGCTTTTCAAATGGAAGTTATAGCAGCAGGAGCAAATCGTAGTTCGGGTTCTCAGTGGTATCGTCTCTCACCAGAGGTTGCAGCCGCTAAGCCTCCAGGAGGTAGTACTCAATTCACGGTTGAAATTTTTGATACGCCATTACCTGCATTTACTGGTACTATAAATCTCACTGTGAGAATCTTTTCACCTCAGTTACGTGAAGAGCGTAAATTGGTGTTGAGACTTACCATTCAGCCGGGATCTGCATCTACACTGTTAATTCTGGAATTGCCAGTGCGACGGTTTCAAGTGTATCCTCGTAATTCAGTTGACATAGTAGCAAGGGTGCGGAATATGAGTCCGCATTCCGTAGAAACTTTACTCCGTCTTGATGGTCTTTCTCCTTCTTGGCTTACCAACAGTGCAGAACGAAGATTACTTCTAGAACCAGGTGCTCAAATTGAGACAACTTTTCCTTGCCAACCTCCATCAGCAGATCGATCGCCTAGCGAAGATTACCCTTTTACTGTTCAAGCAATAAGTCGCGATGGTGCTTCAACCCAAGCTGATGGCGTGCTTGAAGTTTTGCCAGTTGGCTTTGTTGGGTTTACTGCTGAGCCACAACAACAGACTATTCCCGATGGCGGTAAGTGGTGGCGATTACCGGATCGCAAGTCTAACTCAACATCATTTCAATTGCTCTTTAAAAATAGCAGCAATCTCCGTCAGCAAGTCGAGATACAGCTTCAAGGTAGAGATTGGCGAAAAGTCACTCATACGTCAGTTCCTGAAAATGCCGATTTGACTTTAGGAGACGTAACTAAAGTACTTCTTTATATCAGCACAAAACGCCATTGGATAGGATTGCCAAAAACTTTACGGCTAGAAGCGAAAGCTTTACTCTCAGATGGACGTTTGGGCAGTACAGATCCGACAACTCAGAGTCTTGATGTTAAAGTCTTACCTGTTATACCTTTATGGTTGTTATTATCTTTGCTGGCAATACTCGCAGCACTACTTGCACTTCTTCTGATGCCCGCACCTATAGGGCATACAGATATTGTAAATTCTGTAAGCTTTAGTGGTGATTCTTTTTCAGTAGTTAGTGGTTCCGATGACTGCACAATCCGTATTTGGTCAGTTGATGGCGATCGCTTAAACCCTAAAGGAATGGCTGCAAGCCCTATTGCGGCTAGTTGTGATGGGAAAAAACCATCAGCGAGGGGTCTTTTAGCAGTGATTGGTCAGGCTGTACGAACTTTACGTTTTATGCCGAAAGATAACGATCGCATTGCGGCTGGTTTAGAAAGTGGAGAGATTCAATTTTGGAATGTCCGAACAAGGGAAAAGGAATATACACTCCGCGATCCAAATGATATGACTAGCGATCGCGTATTTGCCCTCGTTTTTACCGAAAACTCCCTTAACCTATTTAGCGCTCACGGTAGTGGTAAGGTAAGACTGTGGAAGAGATCGGGACCCGGTACTAACTTTGAATCAAACCCACAAGTTATCGATCTAGGAAAAGATATAAAGTACCCCATACGAGCGCTAGCCCTCAGTGAGGATGAGACTATTTTGGCAACAGCTGGAGACTTTAAGCGTGTCGTGCTCATGAATCCAAGTTCTCCAGAAACAACGTTAAGGCAATTATCAGGATCGAAGTTAGTGGGTGGTGATGGAGACTATGTTTGGAATGCTGCTTTTGCTCCTGGCTCTCACATACTAGCAACTTCCGATTCTGACGGTTTTATTTCTATATGGGATCTTGATAACTGTACCGTCAATAATGCGACTCCCGATGGACAACAGAAATTTATTCAGCAACAATGCCAATTGCGCGATCGCTGGCGTGCATCACAAATATCAGTACGAGGTCTTAACTTTTACTTAGATGGTAGCAAATTAGTAAGTGCTGGAGACGATGGAAAAATTATCATTTGGCCTTTAAAATCCGATAAAACATTAGACAGAGCACAAGCCGCTAACGGTCAACTTGTCAAACAAAATGTTGTTAAAATCAACACATTAGATTTAACAAAAGATGTTCAAGGAACGATGGTTGTAGACGGTGACGATCGCTTACTCGTACAACTTCACCGCTTGCCACAATAACCACAGTCAGCAAACTCCTTTAAAATGCAAAACAAAGCCAGTCCACTATCGGTAATTATAGATCCTCCCGGCGTTCAACCCGCAATGCCTGGAGATACAGTTGAACTTTATATTGTTATTACCAATCAGAGCGATCGAGGTGCTGTTATTGATGTGTTTTTTGATGAAGCATCAGAAACCCTACATCAATGGAGCAACTCATCGCGAGAAAGCTTAGCACTCGGTCCTCAACAGAGTAGCGAGTTAACATTTCAGTTTAAGATTCCTACAAATACTTTACCAGGAACCTATGACTATACTCTAGTTGTAGATGCTCCAGAACATTTTCCTGAAGACACGCCGATACAGTATCCGCGACAACTCAAAGTTATGCTCAAAGAGCATACTGTCGTTCGAGTTAACGATCCCACTTTTTCATTAAAACCAGCCAGTAACCCTCGTAACCCAATAATTCTCAAATCAAAAGAGGCTTTGCAGATAGAAGTAATGGTTGACAATCGGTCAAACCGAGTCGATCGCTTTCGTCTAGTTTGCTCAGATTTAGAAGATGATTGGTATGCAATTCGTTACCCCAATACAGGTGTAGAAGGACCTGGTATATTAGCAGGAACAAGTGGATTAGAACTCAATCCAAATACCAGAGGAAAAATCCTGTTAGAATTAAAGCCTCCTGTCAATACTCTAGCTGGTAGTTACTCTCCAACGATTCGCTTGTACTCAGCGAACTCTCCAGATTTAGTGCTGCTAGATTTGGTATACATTCAAATTCCTCCGATACACTTACTCGATGTCGAACTATATACTCTTCGTGGAAAAATCAGTAACAGTTTTGGATTATATGAAATCAAACTGAATAACCGAGGTAACACACCACGAGATTTAAAACTTAATATCAAAAGCCGGGATGAAGAACAACTCTATAAATATGAATGCGATCCTCGGAAAGTCCGCCTATTCCCCAATAAAAGCACTAAAGTTAATTTAACAGTGAAACCCAGACCGTGGTGGCGACGACCGTTATTTGGTTCTGCACTTTCTCTGAATTTTCAGGTTAGTCTGCAAGATAAAGACGAATACCCTTTACCCGATAAATTACCTGAAGGTACTTTATTATGGAACTCTCGCCCGTGGTGGCAATTTATTCCTTTTTTTATAACACTTATAGGAAGTATAGTAGGAATTGCATTTTTAATTTGGTTCTTTTTCTTAAAACCACCTTCTCCTGCACAGTTAGTTGCTTTTTCTCCAGATAGTATTAATTACATTCAAGGTGATGAAATCCGGTTAGATTGGCAAGTTAGCAACTTTCAACAAATTTCTAAGCTAGAGATAGACAATCAAGGACAGACAAATAATCAAAGCCAAATACCCAGCGCTCCTCAGATTTTTGATTTCCGTAAAGGAATTCCCAATAAACTCAATAATATCTGTCAAGCACAACTTAAATACTTAACCTGTTCAAACTACGATACTGGCGTTACACAGCCAGGGAGTTATACTTTTACCCTTAAACTCTACACTCAAGGACAGAATAAACCTTCTTCCACCGAAAGTATTACAGTCAAAATCAATGAAAAACCAGCAGCCCGAGTTGGGAGTTTTCAATTAGACAAAAGCCAGTACACATCAGGCGATACAATACTTTTAAGCTGGACAATTCAGAATCCAGACCAACTTGCACAACTGAAAATTACTGGTAAATCAGATAGTGGAAGTGAGAATGTCCTTGCAACTTATACAAACGACCAATTGAAAAAGTCATGTCAACTAACATCTCAACTGCTTACCTGTACTAAGATTTCTTTAAAGACTCCCGAACCAGGAAAATATACGTTTGCACTCCAAGCTTTTTCTCAGTCAGGTCAACCACCTAATTCTTATCAAATAGAGTCTACTATTAACATTCTACCTAAACCACTTCAGATTGTATTTTTTACGCTAAATGGTAGTCAAGAACCTAATATAGTTCTTCAACCCAATGAACCTGTGGTTTTGCAGTGGGAAGTTGAGGGTGAAGACATTAGCGTTCAGCTGACACCTTTTGGAACTGTTGCTTCTGAAGGTTCATTAAACCTAGTGGCTAATGAAGCCTTACCAAATACAATTCAATTGACAGCAACTGATAAATTCGGTCATAGTAATTCTAAAGGGTTTTCTGTGAAAGTCAGCACTCCCACTCCACTTCCATCTCCTGCTCCTTTTATGCCTCTACCAAGATTTAACAGGTTTTAAATTTAGTACTAAGTAGCTAGGCACAAATAACCCAAACTACATTACAAGCAGGTAAATAGACCTGAAATCCTTACCAATGACTAATGACGCTCCTCACTAGTTAACTTTAGTTGTGTTAAAAAAACTAAGTTAGTGCTTAAAAGGTTTATCTAGCATTGTAAAAGCGATTAATCTTAGAGAAACTATTAAAGGAAGCAACACTTCACGTCGCGATCGCTGACTGAGATAATTTGTACTTTTGCTTCTTGAAAAGCTTGCTATAAATTCTACATTGATTCATTAGGTCGTATGCTCACTAACACACAATTATCTAACAAGTTAGACAACTTAACAAAAAATTTAAAACTGGCTAATAAGTTTAACTTTCTTCTAATACTTGTTTTTCTTGGCAGTATTATAGTCGGGGGAGTTATTTTCTCAAATATTTTGACCCAAAAAGCACAAAATGAAGTGACTGCTCAAGCCAATATTTTACTCCAAACAATGAATTCTGTGAGAAACTATACTACCGATGAGATAATACCTCTTTTTGAGAATAAATTGCAAAACAGTACAGAATTTATTCCACAAACAGTAGCATCTTTTTCTGCAAGAGAGGTTTTTGATAATGTTCGCAAAAATGATAACTATCAAGATTTTGTTTATAAAGAAGCAGCGCTCGATCCAACAAATATAAGAGATAAGGCTGATGATTTTGAAACACAAATAATTAACCAATTTAGTAATAATGCATCAGATACAGGGCAGTCTGGTTTTAGAAACTTGCCTTCAGGAAAAGCTTTTTATATTGCTCGCCGTTTAACTCTCGATAACCCAACTTGTCTCCAATGCCATTCAACTCCAGATAAAGCTCCAAAAAGTCAGCTAGCAATCTATGGAGATAAACATGGCTTTGGTTGGGAACTTGATAAAACGCTCTTCGCTCAAATGATTTATGTTCCGGCTGATAAAATTTTCCAACGTGCTAATCGTTCTTGGTGGTTGGTTATGACAATTGAAATCAGTATTTTTGCAATAATTATTATTGTCATTAATCTTTTACTAAGAAGGGCGGTCATTAAACCTATTATGCGAATATCAAAGCTCGCTCAAGCAGTGAGTACTGGTAAAGCAAGCTCTGATTTTGAACAAAAGTCTAATGATGAAATTGGTGTTTTAGCTGCCTCATTTAATAGAATGAAATCTAGTTTGGAAATTGCTATGAGGCTGATATCTCAAAAGAATCATTAGTTGTACTTAATTCCTAACTTAAGATGCGTAGTCTAAATTCTTCAGCTATCTTAGAGTTAGGAATCTGCTTTACTAAAAGACTAACCATCTCTACTGGGGAAATTTGGGGGTAAGATGCTAGAATTCCTTGAATGAGTGAAGGAGCTATTGGACCAATTAATTGAGCTAAGTCTTCTTCACATTCACGTATAAATCGTCTATCTACTGGTTGATTTTGCCAGTTTTGTAAGCGTGGCTTGGTTTTATCAATGGGTTTTTGGCTAAACAATATTGCTTTTTTCTCAAACTCTTGTCTCTGTTGCAGAGAAAGGTAAAGCATTAAATTTTCTACTAAGTCTTTAATATCCGATTTTCGTGTTGAGATATCTTGTATTAAGGTAGGTGCAATAGGTCCTATAACCTCTGAAAGAAGCTCAATCAGAGAATCCATTTCTAACGATAAAATTGCATCTGAAACTTCTTGTTCGTGAGGGGTTAGCGGTCGATAAACAGTGCTTTCTTCATAATTTATTTCGAGAGGGGGTAAATTCTGGGCAATTGTTTCACCAGTCACTACTTCCTTACGAACTGTTTTATCAAAATTACTGGTTTGAGAGGGGCCTCTTGGTTGTAGAATAGTCTGCCCCCGTTCGTTTGATGAAGGACGCGCAATGGTTTTGTCCTGGGAATTTTGGGGAGAACGTGCAACAGTTTTGTCATCAGCACTATGAACGGAAGGTTTTACCAAAGGTGTTGTTTTGCCTTCTACAACCATCGCTGCTTGTAACGCCTGCTTCAATTCGTCTACCGTCGCAAAGCGGTCATCAGGCGATTTTTGCAAACACTTCATGACTAGTGCTTCAAGTGATACTGGTAATTGTGATAAACCGGGTAGCGATCGCAATGGTACAGCAGGTTTAGTGGTATGAGCTATAGCCCAAGAAATTTCTGTCACTCTACGTGTATTGAATCCAAGACCAAACGGATCGGTACCGCTAAGCATTTCATAAATAATAATACCCAGGCTGTAAATATCCGCACGTCCATCCAGGTTCGTCATGACCTCCAACTGTTCGGGTGCAGCATAGTGATAAGTACCTAAAAACATATTTGTGAGTTTGGTATGTTCGGCAGAATCTTGCCGAATTTTGGCAATACCAAAATCTAAAATCTTGACCAGTTCTCCTAAAGTTGTAGGAACTAAAAAGATATTGTCGGGTTTTAAGTCACGATGAACTACTTGGATATGTTCGCTAACAGTCGCATGATTTCGCCATAAAGTGACTCCTGCATGAGCAAGGTGCAGACCATCACACACTTGAGAAATAATTTTAGTTGTTTGCTCTATAGACAGCCGACCTTCACGTCGTAATAACTGTCCTAAACTGACTCCGCGTAAGTACTCCATGACATAGAAGGGATAACCTTCTTGAGTCACTCCATAATCAGTAACTTGAACAATATGGTCGCTTTTTAAAGCCGCAGACACAGCCACTTCTCGTTCAAAGCGCTTTCTTAATTCTCCTGAGGTCACTAAAGTGTCTTTGAGGAGTTTAAGTGCGACTTGTTGACCTAACAGCGTATCCATAGTAAGAAAAACATCTCCCATACCACCAGCCCCTAAACGCTTGTCTAGGCGATAACGCTGATGGTCACCAATTGAACGACCTATCCAGGGATCTGATTGAGAAGAAGGTTTCATATAGCAAGCCTGAAAATATTTAGAATTTAATACTACTAATTAGCAAGGGAGCATCTCAATTTGGAAAAAATACGTTTGTGATTTTAATCGCAGCTATACAGGCTAAGTCCCTCCGTTGAAGCGCCTGCTATCGGTGAATTCTATTCGGAGGGCAATTGGTACTCTTTGGGATGCTCCCATTAGCAATTGTTGTAGGAGTGTTAGGTTGGAGTTTCAAAAGTTATATGAATAATTATACTAAAGAAATAAGCTGATTTTTTCAGCAATTAATGCTCTTGTTAAAGAATTAATCTTATATCTAAATATTTATATTTTGCAAGAAAAAATTATACGATTCATCTGAAATCACAATCAAGATATATTAGACGAAAGACTAAACTTATTCTCCAAATTATTTGTTATTTATTATGGTTAAGTCTTGTAAATGCCTAAGAATTCAGGAGCACTGAAAGTTTTTCGAAAACTCTCTAGGAAGAGCGATCGCACATAAAATAATCTGTATTAAATATTCACTTTATCAAAATTTGCAAAATGGAATCTTCTTCTCAACCAAATCCCTTGATAGATCGATTAATTGATGACCGCTTTGCAATAGTAAATGAGTCAAAACAGTCTTGGCAAGATGCGAGCGAAGTTACCGATAATACTATTGTTCAGAGTCCTTGCTCAAAAAAGGAAGTTTCTGATGCCACTATTTTTCAGAGTAACTCCTTTCAAGAAAAAATGACCGACACCACTATGGTTCAGAGTTCTTTCTCAAACAAAGAAGTTTCTGATGCCACTATTTTTCAGAGTAACTCCTTTCAAGAAAAAATAACCGACACCACTATGGTTCTGAGTTCTTTCTCAAACCAGGAAGTTACTGATGCTACTATTCTTCAGAGTACCTCCTTTGAAGAAGAAATGACCGACACCACTATGGTTCAAAGTCCTTGCTCAAACCAGGAAGTTTCTGATGCTACGATTGTTCAAAGTACGCCTTCTAGTCAAATACCTCACTTTCGCAATATTTTAAGTCAATTTTTACTATTTTTTGAGATAGTAATTGTTATAGGTTTGGTTATATTTGGTAGCATTGGTATTTATATTCAATTCCAGCATTATCAACAAAAGATCGAGCAGAAAACAAGTAATAGAGACTAAAAAGCCGTACAAGTTTTTGATAGTTTTAAATAAAGATTGAGCTTTGTTTTACCCCACTTTAGCCTAAATCAACTAATACCAATTTAATATGAAGCTGCATACAATTAGCCTGCGTATAGCCCTTACGGGCATAGCCTGCGGCATCGCGTAGCGTGCGCTTTGCGCTTAGGCAGGCTTTGTTTGTATAGCCGCACTCTTCTAGAGTGCGGGCAAATAATGTGCAACTTCACATAGATTTGGTATAAATCAACTCCAGACATGATTTGCTCAATCTATAGCAATTCCCACTTCGGTAAGTTATAGAAAAAAGTAATTAACCGCAGATGAACGCAGATGGACGCGGATAAATTTGTACTTCATCAGACCGGAAAACGCTAGAAAATCTAAAATGATATAAAGAGGGTAAAAATCCTCTAACAACAAAGGATTTGGTTGTACATCAAGCGCCAAATCCTTTGCTATATTTGATTGAGTCAATAGAATTGTTAGTTAAACAGCATTTACCATGTTTTTAATATAGAGTAATATGGCTTCTGCTGTTGGCAAATTTGTTGCAACCAAAACTTGATTTGCATTACATAACCGCAAGAGCGCATCTTCATTGGCTTGACTTTGAATCGGTAAGATATCTTTCAACAAAATAACTGCTAAGATGTCTCCGGAACCAATTAAAGCAGCTATCGATTGATGTCCTCCTGCTGGTACTGAAGCAGTCTTTTGAGAAGTGGCAAAACCAGTTTTCAGGAATAAAGCTTCACTGATACCGGGAGTTGAGATGGTGAGACATCTGAATAGAAAATTTTTATGCTGAGTTACGAAATCTACCAAATCTGATTTTTTACTATCGTGAGCCATAAGAGCAATGTACTTTTTACTCAGAATCTCTAAAGCTTGCTTCGGCAACTGAGGAGTTTGATTTGAGGTTTCAGAATCTTCTTCACTTGCGTCTTCAATATCTGAGTCGAGCGTTGCTTGAGAATTGTCCACTTTGTCCTCATTTGAAAGCTTTTCTGCTTCTTCAACTGTGTTAGCGATCGCATCAAAATCTTCTACCTCTTGAGTTTCAATGTTAGTTTCTTCAGAAACTTCATTTTCGTCTAGAGTTAATTGAGTATTCACTACTGAAATCAGATTTTCGTATTCCTCTTGGTTAATAATTTCTAAGTCCTGAGACACTGGTTGAGAGATAAGATTATCTTCACCTTCATCTTCATCCAATTCATCTTCAGCTAAAGGCAATTGAGCATCAACGGTTGGAATGACTTCCTCCTGCAGTTGTTCGTCGTCTTTCCGGTCTTCCTCATCTACGACTTCTAGTGTTTCAGCACTAGTTTGAGAAACAGGGGTTTCTTCTTCTAAGTCCTGAGACACTGGTTGAGAGATGAGATTATCTTCACCTTCATCTTCATCCAATTCATCTTCAGCTAAAGGCAATTGAGCATCAACGGTTGGAATGACTTCCTCCTGCAGTTGTTCGTCGTCTTTCCGGTCTTCCTCATCTACGACTTCTAGTGTTTCAGCACTAGTTTGAGAAACAGGGGTTTCTTCTTCTAAGTCCTGAGACACTGGTTGAGAGATGAGATTATCTTCACCTTCATCTTCATCCAATTCATCTTCAGCTAAAGGCAATTGAGCATCAACGGTTGGAATGACTTCCTCCTGCAGTTGTTCGTCGTCTTTCCGGTCTTCCTCATCTACGACTTCTAGTGTTTCAGCACTAGTTTGAGAAACAGGGGTTTCTTCTTCTAAGTCCTGAGACACTGGTTGAGAGATGAGATTATCTTCACCTTCATCTTCATCCAATTCATCTTCAGCTAAAGGCAATTGAGCATCAACGGTTGGAATGACTTCCTCCTGCAGTTGTTCGTCGTCTTTCCGGTCTTCCTCATCTACGACTTCTGGTGTTTCAGCACTAATTTGAGAAACAGGGGTTTCTTCTTCTGAGTCCTGAGACACTGGTTGAGAGATGAGATTATCTTCACCTTCATCTTCATCCAATTCATCTTCAGCTAAAGGCAATTGAGTATCAACGGTTGGAATGACTTCCTCCTGCAGTTGTTCGTCGTCTTTCCGGTCTTCCTCATCTACGACTTCTGGTGTTTCAGCACTAATTTGAGAAACAGGGGTTTCTTCTTCTGAGTCCTGAGATATTGGTTGGGAAATATTATTGTCATCTTCATCTTCATCCAATTCATCTTCAGCTAAAGGCAATTGAGCATCAACGGTTGGAATTGCTTCCTCCTGCAGTTGTTTGTCGTCTTTCCGGTCTTCCTCATCTACGACTTCTGGTGTTTCAGCACTAATTTGAGAAACAGGGGTTTCTTCCTCTGAGTCCTGAGATATTGGTTGGGAAATATTATTGTCATCTTCATTGAAGATTTGTTGAGCATTTACTGCTTGAATTGCCTCCTTGTCTTCATTGATGACTGTTTCAGTGCTATGTTCTGAGACTTCTACTTCTTCTGTAGGCTGAATAAAAGTTGATTCTTCAGACTCTTTAGTCAGTAATTGAGAACCATCACTAAAAACAGGCTCAGCAACTTCATGTGTTTCTTCTGGATCTTGAGCCATGACCTTCAAGCCTTCATTTTCTGGCTTGACTACACGGTCTTTGATAGCCGCCATAGCTGCTTGCCAATCCATGTTCAATACTGTTACTGGTAATGCTTCAGGCTCTTCATTTTTTTCATTGGTTTCTTCCATAACTAGAAGGAATTCACCAATGCGGACAACATCACCAGACTTGAGTGCATAAACTTGGTCTGTCTCAACAAGTTTATCGTTTACTAACGAGCCATTTATACTACCTAAATCAGAGTAATAGTAATTCCCATCACGCAAGAAGAACTTGCCATGTTGACGACTCACATCAAGACTATCAAGAACTAGACCGGATTTAGGAGAACGTCCAATAATGTACTCGTTGTTTTCATTGGGAATGAAGTTAAGGTTAACTTCGTTGATTTTACCCAAGGTTTCTGCATTCAAAACTCTGACTTTCATCATAAAATCTAACTTTTAATAGATTGACTTGAAGGATATAATTTTGCTTGGAGTGTGGCATATAAAATATGCCTATATCCAAACTAATCATTTGAGGTAATGCGCTTGTACAGAATTAAGTTTTTAGAACAAATTAAGCTTTTATTTGCTGATTAATTTTATTAATTTCTGTTACCCAGCGCTGACGAACTTTATGTTCGAGATTCAAAATTTCATCTTGTGACCAGTGAAAATGGTAAGCAAGAAAAGCTACCTCTTCATATAATTTATTTGAAGGGTAGCTTAAGGCTCCCCCACAAGTTCTAACTCCACTGCAAACTCATTATTGCAATGGGGGCACAAGGCAGGAATGCGTGCATTTCCTTGTTGGTTGACACGATTATAAAATTCTCGCAAATAGGCGATGTCGCGGATGACTAACTTTTCTAAAAAATCAGGAGTGACAGAATTGAGACTACCCAAGCGTGTAATAACTTGTGAAAGCATCACTAAGAAACTATAGCCAGGATTATCCCGAACACTAGGATGCTGTTGGGCTAAAATTTCATCTTTTGCTGTCGCCAAACGCATCACGCCTTGACGATGAACTCTGTTTTGATTATCTGTGATACCTTGCGGAAGAATAAAAGTAAATTCATTGTGCAGAGAATCTTTACGGGACATAGGAGTAAAAAGTAGGGAATAAACAACACAATTAAAGTTAACTAGTGAGGAGCGTCATTGGTCATTTGTCATTCGTCGTTAGTAAGGGTTTCAAGTGTATTTACCTAGTTACCTATGCGTTAATAAGTTGTTCGGTAACTTGAGATGTATCTTTAGCAGATGAAACTTCATTCCCAAAACCATTGATACAACGGTAAAAATCTTGAAGATAATTCATGTCTTGAGCATAAAAGTTTTCTACAACCATAGGGCTAAGTTCAGATAAAGCTCCTAAGCAAGTAATAACACGAGACAAAATGATAATTGTGGCATAGGCTGGATTAGACTTGACGCGAGGATCGCGTAAAGGTGCAATTTCATCTATAGCTGTTGCTAGTCGCATAACTCCTTTACGATGGATGTTACCGTCAGGGTCTACATAACCTTTGGGTAGTGTAAATTCAAACTCTTTTTGAAACATAAAGTTGACCGCTCCCTTTTTGCATGAGTAAATTGCGAAAGTTAATGATTGTTTGTGTTTTTCAGGTTGAAAGGGTTCTAATTTGATGCCACGCGCTTAAAGTTCTCGAAAGCAATTTCTAGTTCTTCAATCGCCATGTCTGCCTTACTAGCATGGAAGTCAGTAATTTTGTAATTGGTGACCCAACCTCTCGAAAATTGCAATCTTGTTTGTACTGTATTGGTAGAGTCTTGGATAGTTAAAGAAAAATCTCTACGTTTATTTGCCCAATTGCCTTGTTGAACATCTTCAAACCAGTTCCAAAGTGTCATGGAGTGGGTGAGACATCTACGAAGATTTATATTCCCCATTTTAACATTACCGGGAATTTTAGTTCTTACAGGAAGACCTTGTTGTGCTGAACCCCACTTACGAGGAGTCACTTCGCAAATTTCAATTAAGTCTTGTGAGTATGTAAATCCCGAACACTCCAGAAAAATGGCATCAATATTTTCTTGAGAACCATTTAGTGATAATTCTACATAGAAGCGATTCGTTAGAAGATTTTCAGGTAATACGCCTACAGCCATTGTTAATACTTGAAGAAATGATGACATCAAGAAGGAAATATTTTGAAAAATGGAGTCATAAACCCGTCTAGAAATTAAATATCTCGGGTCGTCATTAGTCATTCGCCATTTGTAAGGGTTTTAATGCATTATCTGAAAGTTCTGGTAGGGCGCAAGGCATTATGCCTTGACATCTTTTTTACCAGATGTCTATTGCGCCCTGACATCTTTTCTGAAAAGATTAACCAATTCCTTCATGCATTAATCGTATATGCTCAACAACTACACTGTTAGCACCAGCAGATAAATCACCCTCTAGACCGTGATGTATGGGATAACAATTAGTAATAGTAAATTGCATTTTAGGCTGTCCTTGAGTATCTGTTAAAAATACAAGACCTTGACCCTTGTTTTTGGATACTTGTGAAACTCCTCCATTCTGAGGGTTGCATTTTGTAAACCAATCCTTCAAACTGGTATCACCATCTGCAATAACTTTGACTTCAACAGGCTCTGGGTTATTTTGTAAACCAGGTAGAGATTGACGGTTTACGCCTTTATTGTTTCTACCAGTAATTTGCTCTCCAGCAGCTTCTACTGTTCTCGATAGATTGTTAATCGCAAAAATCATTTTACTATTAGGAACATAGGGATCTATAGTTAGATACCAAGTATTCCCACGTAAAGGTTCAGCTTGACCAGCCATATTTTCACTCCTTTTGAAGATAATAAATTACAAACAGTTCGCGAACAATGTCAAAAAGATGGGAGTTTTAGCGTTTTATACCAATTGAAAAACAGATTTCTAGGTGAAATCTCGATCGAAAATCCAAAATGGTATTAGCTTTCATTTTCTGCTTCGTAACCATTCCATTGGCTGATTCGGAAAACAACAAACTCAGCAGGTCTTACAGGACAAACGCCTATTTCAATATATAAACGTCCTAAAAGTCTAGTTTCTGGAGGGTTTAGTTCTTCATCACACTTGACATAAAAGGCTTGTTGTGGTGTAGCTCCAAATAAAGCGCCTTCACGCCATATACGCTCTAAAAAGTTACTAACATTGCGTGTAACACGCGCCCATAGGTCAAAATCATTGGGTTCAAAAACTACCCATTGTGTACCTAATTCCAATGACTTTTCAATATAACTTATGAGTCTCCGCACGCTAATATAACGCCACTCGGTCTTGTCTGGCTCAACTAAAGTTCGTGCGCCCCAAATGCGGATTCCTCGATTGGGAAAGTTGCGAATACAGTTGATGCCAAGAGGGTTTAAAAGCTCTTGCTCGCGGAAATTAGTGTCATAGCTCAGACCGATGACGCCTCTGGGAACTTCATTTGCTGGTGCTTTATAAACTCCTCTAGCTTCATCAACGCGACCCCACACGCCCATTACATGACCAGACGGAGGTATAAGAATTGGTCTACCAGCATTGCGTGGGTTAGGCACTTTTATCCAAGGGTAATAAAGCGCTCCAAACATGGAACGGCGGTTAAAATTGTGTAGCCAATCCACAACTTCTTGCGGTTTGACACGATCTGGTGGTGGATCGAATACGACCATGCGATTGGGTGGGTTGGGAATATCTCCACTAGCAGAACCTTCACACATACTGAGCATCAATTCCATGATGCCGTGAACTTGTTCTAAGTTCATGAGTCCTGCTTCATAGACTCGCATGAGATCGGGGCAAGAAATCATGGTGATTTCATCAATTTCAAACAGCCCCCTTACTCCCGTGCGATCGTCGCGTACTCCTTCTACATCTCGCATAAAGCGATCGGGCGAAGATGGCACAATGGGAGGAGCAAGTTCGTACTGACCGTTCGCTGGTCTTCGTGCTAATGGTCTTCCTGTCGAAGTCGCTTCTACTACAGTGACATACATGGAGTTGCGTAATGCCGTGACCGCATAAGTTCCAACTTGAGGAGGAACTTCAGAGTTCATAGTTAAGTTCTCATACTGTTCGAGAATTTCTTCACCTCGACGGATTTGAAGTGTGAAATACTCCCCTGTATTTGGAGGTGCTTCCCCTTCAACGCCTTCCGGGAGAGCACGAGGCGAACTATCACTAATTAAAATGTTAATTAATCCTCCGGCTGCTTGCTCGGAACGCAAGCTGAGAGTGAGGGATAAACGGTTCCCTCGACCATTGATTTGCACAACAGCTGGTTCTGGCGTTGTTAATTTAGTTGCATTGGGTAATTGAGTTCCAATACTCGCTATCCAACAGCGACCACCACCATTTAGAAAAAAGCCGTAAACTGCAAAAGGTAAGTAAGCGTTGAAGTCAGTGAAACCATCCGAGTTCGGACGAGCAAAATAGTTCAGATATTGCGTCCAATTGGTTATAAGCGTGGGCTTGAAGACTTCAGCGCCGTTTCGCACATCTTCTGTAAAGCCAACAAATCCTGCAACCGCAGTGCTAACACCTTCAATCGGTCTGGCACCCCGGTCAACTTCTTCAATGTAAACACCAGGTGCAAAGTAATCCAGTCTTGCCATGAAAATTTCTCCGTATCAAATCAGTTGTCAGGACGCTTTTGCGTTGCGTCTTTAACGCTGTATGTGTCAGTTCTCTTAAACAGGGGTAAGAAAAACTTCTTTAAATGTGAAAGTGTTGCCATCTACTAAGATGTTGCAATCTTGAGATAAATAACCGGAACAATCAAGTCTGACAACATAATTGCCCAATCGCAAGTTCTCAAAAAAGAACAATCCTTCTTGATTGCTTGTTGCTGACTTTTCCGTTCCCATCAAAGTCACTTTGGTTTCTGCAAGTGGTAAATTTGTCACTGCACTTTTAACAGCGCATGCAATCGAAACCCGCTTGTGGAGCATACGACTGTTACCATTTTTTTCCACTTCTGCGCTCAGACCAACAATTCGTTGCCAAATTAAAGGTACTGAAGTTTTATCCGGCTCAAAGGGTACTGCGATCGTTAAATACAACGCTGGACGCAAAGGAACATTTAAAGCACTCCATAAAGAACCTGCTTCAATAAATGGCGTGGCTGCAACATGTATGAATAAATTGCCAAAACCTCGTAGTTCTGGAGCTAAAAATTCTTCTCGGAGCGAACGGTGACGTAGTAGCAAGGTCAACGCTTCGTTTAAAAGATGATACTCTCCTAAAGCTGTCCGATTCCAAGCAGTCAGTATGAGCGATACATCAAACCAAATCGGTAAAGAACTTACATTAGCAGCTGATAAACCTCCTTCTGATATTCTGCGGTCTATCTGCCTTCCTGTTGATTGCACTTGTATGCTCTCTCTAATATCGTACAGGTAAAGATTTAGAAAAGGGCTTGCACTGTCATCCCGTCTAGTACCAGGAATATTAAAGTCAATTTGCTCCATACTGGTGAGAGAGGTTCCTCCAACCAGAATTTCTGCTAAGGTTTGGAGAAGAGCGATAAGCATAGCGGAAGCAGATAATCTGTATATTTTTAGATTAGAATCAAAACCCTATAAACGTGAATAGACTTTTGGCGAAATTCAGTTGAAGATCGCTTAAATATTGCACCAATTTATTATTTAGCTTAACTGGAACTTTAACTGGGTTATCTTGCCTGGTCAAATCTGATATTTTCATAAAATATAATGAATATGTCATTTGGTTAGATAAATGTTTCTAGAAAAGATGTAAGGGCGCAAAAGGTACAGAAAAAAGCAATTAACCGCAAAAGCAATATTTGAGACTAAACCCATGAGCAAAATATATCAGTTACACAAGTGACAGGCTGTTTTCTAAGCCAGCATCTAACGGTATGCAAACCATACTACAGTTTCAAGATGCGGATGGAGTTCGTTACTTTGACACAGCAGGATTTCCAGGTCGAACTGTAGGATTGAATGAAAATAACTTACACGAGATTGAGTCATTTGAGAACAAAAAGAGATTACTGAAAAATTATTCTTGAAGGAGATACTTCAATGTCAATTGTTTTAACTTTTACAAGCAATACTGTTGTTTTTAGGCAAGATCCCCGAAAACCATCTCAAGATACAGAGCATGCTAGTGTTAATGTCGATGAAACAAATATTGAGTTTTCTTCTATTGAAATCACTGATTTTCAAGGAATACCGTTCGCAAAACATTTGAATTTAAAAGTTCATATAGATGGGGATGGAATTGTATCCAATCAAGGGAATCAGATAAATACCTGGTTTATCAGTGTAAATGATGTATCTCAAATAAAATGTGATTCTTAAAAGCTAGGATACTGCGTAAACATAAGTCGATTTACCCCTTTATTTCCCCTTGTAAAGGGGAAAACTAAATTTTACTATTTTTTATGACTAAACTCTACAATACCAATCGGTTTGATAAAAAATTATGGATTGGGTTTCTTACTTTGGCTCAACCCTACTGGTTTCCTCTAGGAAAGCATAGTGCTTTGATAACTTTAGGTCTTCTATCATTATTGTTACTATTTGTTGGTATATCTTTATTTTTATTAGTGACTGCTTTTATATGGATAAGCCATTCTTTGTTTCCTCACTTAACAGAACAAATAGCTCCTGGTTTATTTAAGTTGCTAAATCAATTAATGACTTTTCCCAGTCTCTATTTAATAGCAAGTGGTATCATCATACCTGTCTTATTTTTCATTTTTTTTAGAAAATCATTAATTGCTCGGTGGCAACCTTGGATTTTACTTGCTCTTTTGCTATTTCTTTCATTAGCTGTCAGTGGCTTAAATGTCATTATTAGCTATGTGAGTCGCTTTTTTCAAACAGATTTAGCGAACAGGGATATCCCAGGATTTTGGAGATTTTTATGGGTCTATTTTAGTGTGTTTGTGGTTGGCATACCCATAACAGTCTATTTTAATTACGTACAAAGCAAACTAAGCCTATACTGGCGCGAATGGATGACTTATCGTTTTCTTGAACGCTATTTCCAGAACAAAGCTTACTACACAATTAATAATAATGATACAATAGACAATCCCGACCAGCGAATTTCTGAAGATATTAATTCTTTCACTAATTATTCTCTTTCTTTTCTGTTAGTCGTTCTCAATTCTATTATTTCTTTAATTTCTTTCATCGGAATTCTTTGGTCAATTTCTGTTACTTTAGTTTTTCTCCTTGTTGCCTATACTACCGTTGGTACAATATTTACTGTTATCCTCGGTAAGCGTCTCGTGTGGTTAAATTTTAATCAATTACAACAAGAAGCCAATTTTCGCTACAGCCTGGTTCATATTCGTAACAATACTGAATCTATTGCCTTTTATCGAGGAGAGGAACAGGAATTTCTTACTATTAAGCAACGGTTCATAGAAGTTTTAAAAAATTTTAATTTATTGATTGGTTGGCAGAAGAATTTAGGTTTTTTTACGACAGCCTATGGATATTTAAATGTTATCCTACCTTCTTTGATTGTTGCTCCTTTATACTTTGCACATAAAATTGATTTTGGCGCAATTACTCAGGCGGGTTTTGCCTTCGATCAAGTCTTGGGAGCTATGTCTCTTATTGTTAACCAATTCGATTCTTTGACGACTTTTGTTGCAGGTATTCATCGTCTGGAGGGTTTTCAAGAAGCGATCGCAGAACCATCAGAATCCCAGAGAGTCTTTGGAACAACTTTGGATGTGAGAATTGACAATAAAATTAAGTTAGAACACGTGACATTGCAAACTCCTAATTATGGGAAAAAATTAGTTAGAAATCTTTCTTTTGAGCTTCCATCGGGTCAAGGACTCTTAATTATGGGTAGCAGTGGAAGTGGTAAAAGTTCGTTACTGAGAGCGATCGCTGGTTTGTGGAATAGCGGTACGGGTTTATTAGTCCGTCCACCTCTCTCTGAAATGCTGTTTTTGCCCCAACGTCCTTATATGCCTTTAGGCAGTTTAAGACAACAACTTCTTTATCCACAAACCAGTCGCAATCTAACAGAAAAAGAATTATATGGCGTGTTGCAACTAGTCAATTTAGAAGATTTACCAGAACGAGTTGGTGGTTTTGATACGGTTCTCAATTGGGCAGATATTTTCTCCTTAGGCGAACAACAACGCTTAGCCTTTGCACGCTTATTATTAAGCGCTCCTCCTTACGCCATTCTAGACGAAGCAACAAGTGCTCTTGACGTACAAAATGAAGCTAAGCTTTATCACCTACTACGTACAACTCAAACGACTTTTATCAGTGTTGGACATCGGTCCAGTCTGATTCAATATCACGATGTGCTATTGGAGTTGGATGGTCAAGGAGATTGGCAATTACTTCCTTGTACTTAAATTCCTAAGAGATTTTTTCAAATTGCAATTTCCAACTTCTTGACAATTGCGTCCCAAACTAAAACTACTTACTTCTAAAAGTTTACACTTGAGCATTGGAGAATTTTATGCTGAATCCTTTTTCAAACTTTGAGTTAAATGTTGCTATTGAACTTGGTTATTTGGTTGATGCTGCTTACAATCAGTTCAATGCTAAAAAACAGAAACAAGTATGGACACCTGAAGTCTCAGGTGTATTGAAAATAGATGATGAAAATGAGTATAAAATACTAGCTACTTATGAAATACACGAACCATATAACTTTCTTGATATTTTAGATCGAGATATTGTTCCTTTTGGTTTTATTGCTGCAAAAGCAAATAACATATACATCGTCTTCCGAGGTACTGAAAATCCTTTAGAATGGTTCCGAGATGGAGAAATTCGACAAGTTCCTTATTTAGAGAATTGGGGAAAAGTCTCATTCGGTTCGCAAAAAATTTACCAAACTATTTCATCAAAAATTCTTGAAACGTTAAACGATCCAAACAAATGTGCTCCTGGCTCAAAAATTTTTGTCACGGGGCATAGTTTAGGGGGTTCTTTAGCCAGTTTATGCGTTCCAGATATTATTACTCATACTAGCTTTCAACAACCAATTTTGTATACCTTTGCTAGTCCGCGCACTGGAGATCCAACATTTGCTCAAACTTTTAAAACATCTCATATAGAATGTTATAGAATTGCCAATTCTGAAGATATCGTTCCTAATTTTCCTGTGTCTACATTAGATTTACCAGCAAAAAAAATCAGCTTTTTAAATAAGTTTGTAGCATTTCAAGTGACTAAAACTCAAGAACGTATTACCACAACTAGCTCCTCTATAAAGTCCGTACAAACTCAACCCGTTCAAAAAAATCTTGAAGTCAAGGTTGAAACAACAAGAGGACTTATGAGTGATTTAAATATGTTCAAATATAATGATACCTTTGAACATATCGGAATTCCTATTTATTTCACGGTTCAAAAGAATAGTATTGCTAATAACCACGATCTAAAAGGAACTTACATTCAAGCTCTTACACAAGATCTTAAGGTTTACTAAATGAAATAATCGCACAATCGAAATTGAGCACTTGTCAAGTAGAAATGGCAGTTTTTTTGAAGTTAACTAGATAATAGTCTTTGGACGATCGCCACTGCATTGGCAACTCCATCTTCATTTCTAATTTTTTCTCCCAAACTCACTGCACGCTGACGCATCACTCCATCGGTTACAACTGTTTGAATTGCTTGAGCAAGTCGTTCTGCCGTAAGTTGTTGGCGAGGGATTGGCTTTGTTCCAACCCCTAAGTCTGCAACCCGTTGTCCCCAAAAGCCTTGATCGCCAAAAAATGGAATAATAATTGTCGGCACTCCTGCCCTGAGTCCGGCTGCCGTAGTACCCGCACCTCCATGATGAACAACAGCCGCAACACGAGGGAAAAGCCATGCATGGGGAATGGAATTAACTAGGAAAGCGTTATCTGGTAAATTTTCTTTGTGCATTCCACTCCAGCCAGCGAGCATGATTGCGCGTTGCCCAGTTTTTTTAAGAGCTTGCAAAACCAGATCGGCAGTTTCTTCCGGGTTGCGATTGCCCATACTGCCAAACCCAATATAAACAGGCGGCGAACCTGCTTGCAAAAAGTCCACAAGGGCAGAAGATGGAGTCCAATCAGGTGCAGCGTCTAAGAACCAGTAGCCTGTGACACAGGTATTCTTCCAGTCTGATGGCTTGGAAATTACAGAAGGGCTGAAGCCGTAGAGCGTTGGATAGCGATGAAGATCGGAAGATTGACGAGGACTAAAAAATGAGGATATCGGTAAGTTAAGCACTTGCTTGCGGGCTGCTGTATCCCCCGAACGAGAACTTTGCCAAATAATTTGTCTGACCACTTGATGGGATAACCAATTGACAGTGCTTCCCAATCGGGTAAGCGATTGAGGAAACAGAACCCCAGGAAAGGTTTTGGTTGGGGTAAAGGGAAAAACGAAAGCTTGCAGCAATGGAATTTCTAACTTTTCAGCTAATGCCAGACTCAGGTAAAGCCCTCCAACACCCGCTATCAGTAAATCCATTCCTCGACAAGCCTCTACACCTGCTTGCGCCCAACAGGCTGCCACCCGTTCCGTTTCTTTTGCCATCCTCAAGGTTATGGTGATAAAGTTTCCTTTCTGGGAAAGCTCGCGCATTTCTGGCGTTTCAATCAGTTCTTGTACGTTCCCCTGCATAGCGTAGAACTCTAATCCGTGGGACTTGACGAGTCCCTCAAAGTTCTCGTGGGTCAATAGATGGACATCGTAACCCGCCGCTTTCAATCCCTTGCCTAAAGCAATGTAAGGTTGAACGTCTCCCTGGCTACCCAAAGCAATAATTGCAATACGTATCACAAATACTCCTGTTATTCCAAATTGAAGCGTGTTGACTTAATAAATGACATACCTGTCATTTTGATGATATTGTCATTTTGATAGGAGTGTCAACAATAGGGTATGCTAAGCTCAAGATATTAAGTAATCCCTTATGAAGCCATCTCGTCGAGCATCTATTGGTATGGAAAAACGAGAACGGACTCGATCCAGTTTGATTGAGTCTGCTTATCGAGTATTTGCTCGAAAAGAAATGGATGCTGTCACCGTTGACGATATCATTGCTGAGGCAGGTGTTGCCAGGGGAACGTTCTACAACTATTTTCAGACACGCGAAGATGTGTTGAGAGCCGTTGCAGCCTCCTTAAGTGATGAAATGAATCAAAAAATTTGGGCACAGTATGCAAAGGTTTCAGACCCAGCTGAACGTATGGCGATCGCCTTGCGTCAGTTTTTACACCAAGCGATGCGAGATGACACTTGGGGATGGGTCATTGTTCGCATTGGATTAGTGGCAGCCCCCTTGAGTGAAACGATCGAACGGGGTTTGATGTCGGATCTCGAAGCAGGGATACGGTTAAAGCGGTTTCAGGTTGATACCATGCAGGCAGCGCTCGATTTAGTTTTGGGAACAGCACTGATGGCAATGCGTAGTATTCTAGAAGGACATACCGAACCCAATTACCCAGAACAGATCGCGAAGTTGATTCTGAAATCTCTGGGAGTATCTGACGCTGAAGCCGATGCGATCGCATTCAAAACTTTGGTACCCTTACCTCAAAAAAGTGGACAGTAGGAGATTACCGAGTTATTTCTGGAATAGAAGATAATGTTTTATTAGTCACTGTGATTCGAGTAGGGCATCGTAGTAAGGTATATAAAAATGATAGTTGACAAATTAAGAATGCAAAATTCTTATCGACATTTGGGTTTCCCATTCTCACCCTGACTATCAAGACTGGAGCGATCGAGTTAGCGATCGCTTGTTTCCGAACCCGAGCCGAACAATGTTCCAATAAAATAACGATGAAACGATTGAGGAAGCTGATGAAAGTCTTCATCAACAAAAGCTGTGGGTAAATTTCTAGAGTTATAAGTGTTCCAGAAAAGAATTACCTGATGTTTGATATCTTCTTGGTTAAGATCGTGAATTAGGGCGGCGAATGCCTTTCCAGTATACGTGCCGTCTAAAGGAATATTTTCATAATTATTCATCTGAGTGACGGCTTTCATTCCTGACTCTGTAAAATGAGCATAGTCTTCGCCAAAGAATTCATGCCGAATACACAAATCTTTTTCTGTTATTTGCAAGATGGGAAAAGTAGAGTCTAGGGAGTGTAAAAGTGAGTTGGTTTGATTAAACAATCTGACTATTTTCTTTTCATTTGCGAATTGCGCTTTTACAACTCGAACAGCAATGACTTTTGACTTAAGACCAATCGCTTTTAAGCCTAGTACCAGCCCTGTAGCAGTTCCCATAGTTCCTAATGGTAGGTAAATCAAGTCTGGCTCGGGCATATAACCTTGCATAATTTGTTCTTTTAGCTCAAATGCTGCATTGACATAGCCGATTGTACCCAAGGGTGAAGAACCTCCAGGAGCAATAATGTAAGGTATGCGAGCTTCTTTTAAGGTATAGCGAACAAGTTGGGATACTGTGTGAAAAAAGAGTGCAAGTTGGTTCTGGTGCTGATGAAGATCTGCCTGATAATAATAACTTGTAAGAAGATTACGACGGACATAGCTAGCGTTTATTTGGGGCATGAGCATTGAAGTCGTGCGAATACCAAGAGAATGGGCATAAATTGCTGTTGCTAAGGCATGGTTAGACCCAGCAAAACCAAACGTCAATACTCGCTTTGAATGTTGGTTAAGAACGTCTCCCAACAGAAATTCTAATTTGCGGATCTTGTTACCCCCATAGATCGAACTACTCAGATCGTCTCGCTTGATGTAAAGTTGTTCTGCATTAAGTGTCTTTTCTATGTTATTCAGCTTATGCACCGGGGTTGATAATTCAGCTAACGATACATAAGGCAGTTTGGCTTGTAATTGTGGATAAGCCTTAAACAAAGGAAGCATTTTTCTGTCTCCTAAATAATTTATCATGAAACGTATATGTGTACGCTATTACATTGTTTGTAAGTGTTTGTTTGAATTACTATTTTCCAATCTTCTTCGTAATGCTTTCATTATGTGTAAAACACTGGTGTGATATACAGTGTCAGCAGTTGAGAAAATAATAAACCTCCTAGTAGTAATAGCCCCAAACAACCTTTTTGTATAAATGTAAGTTTTTGTAAATATTTTATAATGACACTCATGGCTTATTAGGAATACTTTTTTATTTATGGTTGTAGATAACATATCTACCTAAATTATGATTAACCCTGACTTATTATCTAGTTTCAGTTTCAAATCTTGGCTTGAGAGTGAAGATGAATCACTTAACAAAAAGTTAATGGTAGATTTATATTAATAGCTGTCAAACGGCTTAAATAGTTTGGAAGAAAATGTACCCTCCCTGTTATTTTTGTAAATTACAGGGAAGTCAAAACAATTTCCAATTCTTCCAAATGATTGAGGACTGCCATATTAACTAATTAATTGGTAGGTACAAAAGACCGCCTGACATTAGGTTGGCATAGGTAATATATAATTGTTACATGGATGACAGCGCTTATAACAGTTAATCCAGCAGTTGTTCGCGCTTGATAAAATACAAAGAAAAACGCAAATAAACCTAGAATTTGAAAAATTAAACTGATTAGCCAACCCCAATATTTGAGAGTAAATAGACCATAAGTTAGAAGAAAACTAATCGAGGAAAGAAATAGGAGAAATCCACCAATCAATTCTGCTACATTGCTTGGAAGTACTGGTGTGTGAAGTAGTTGATGTAAGTTGGAATTTTTGAGGAATAAAATTACTACTCCTTGAAATAACAGTGAAACACTGTTTATCAGTTGTAAGGAAGCGAGAATAGTCACACCTATTGGTCGTTGATTCATAATCGTTCTCCTTTGAGTTCAATATTTTAGTAAGGGATTGTATAGAGGTGATATTAATGCGGTCATAGCAGTTAACAAAGCAGCGGTTTCATGATGATTGGTGTATACTTTGGCTCCCACATTGCCTCTTTAATTGCTTTTTCAGCATCTGCAACTAAATCTGCTAAACCTTCTTTTTGTGCCTGAATTGCTAAAGCAGTGCCAATTGCTCGCGATACCTGATGAGATTCTTCTAACACTAGCATCACTAGTGCATAAGAATCTTTATACACAGGGCATAGCTTTGCCATTGCTTCTACAGCTGCATCATCGTTTCAATTCCAAAATTTGTATGTACTAGCTTTCACTCTGTAAATATTGCTGTGACAGATTGAATAAACACACTCTTAAAGTACAGTTTACGAGCTTCCCTAAGTTTGTACCAGCTAAGATGAACCAGTTAAACCCCTAACTTAACTGTGGAGCGGAGTTTAAGATGAATGCTCGTCAAGATAACATAAGGCACGAAAACGCAACCCAATTAATTGTTCGTACAGTGGATTTAGCTTACACAACGGAGGAATATGGATAGTTAAGTTACCAAACAGTTGTATGTTCCGTTCAAACGGACAAGAGTCTGGGATGAATTGGCACAAAAAGTTCGCCAATTGAATATTATTAATTTCAAATGCATCTAGCTTTTGCTGTAATGGTTGTAGTAAATTCAAATGATATGTATTCATGACGAGTTCCTCTTTGATGTTCGGTTTTTTCTCTTTGATTACCAAGTATCTAGAAAATATCAAATGAGTTCAAGAACAGATATTCCACTTACAAATCAACTGACCGTCAACTATGTACCAGTTAGCAGCTAGTTTTCTTGTTTGGTGCGATGTGTCAACTTTAGTTAAAGAACTGATTGTTGATTCAAGTTTTTGAGAAGATACAGAAATCATGATTGTGTCCATAAGTAATGGTTGTAAAAGTTGTACTTTAAGTTGGTGTGTCATGATTTCAATTTGCCTTCTTAAGAAAGCTATATGGGTGAAGAAAGTTAAGTTAGTCTTGAAGTTAGAAAAAACTTAAATACTCAGATAAAAAATATAAAGGCGGCTTATAAGCCAATGGAAATCCTGTGGGACAAGCATCCTTGCCCGTCTAACCATACTTCACTAGGATAAAGTTACAGGAAAAACTCTTCGTTATCTTTACTCTAACTTATCCTTCTTCGCCCATAGAAGTGGTGCTGTACGTGGAAACTAAGAACATCAGCACCTAAAAATAATCCTTCATCGAACATGGTACTATGATTCAGACTTCGACAGACGCAATGACTGTATATTTGCAGCAAATTAGCCAAATTTCTTTACTGATTCGCGATTGCGAAATTGAGTCCGGCAAACAACTGCAGTGAGCGATCGCATTATATGTAGGCTCTTCGCTGTAGGTTCGTGCATCCTCTTTAGGAATTCCCTCACTGTGTAAAAATCTTACTGTCAAAGCCAATCTTCCCAAGTTCTTAACTTTTTCTTTCTACAGTTGAACTAGAAATATAAAAACAATGAAGACTATGAATAATTTAAACCAAGATACAAAAATTGATTTTTAGCTAATTGATAAGTTGAATTTAGTTGGTTGGGGTTTGAATCCCCAACGCATATGTTCCTTCTGCCCTCTGCCCTCTGCCTCCTACCTTCTTCAAATATCTTGTATAATTTTTAGGTTTTAAACTTATGTCTGTACTTAACGAGCGACAACCAAACGAAATCCAATCGGGAAATTTTTGGATTGAATTCGTCAAAACCATTATTTTTAGCTTGGTTATTGCCTTTGGAATTCGTACCTTTATTATTGAACCGCGTTATGTACCATCTGGATCGATGGAACCAACTATTCAACCAGGAGAGCATTTACTCATAGATAAATTGAGTTATGATTTTACTTCTCCTAAACGTGGTGATATTGTTGTTTTTAATCCTACAAAAACATTAGAAGAAGACAATTTTCATGATGCTTTTATTAAACGTGTTATTGGATTACCTGGAGATAAAGTTGATGTAAAAAATGGGCAAGTTTTCATTAATAATGTACCCATAAAAGAAAATTATATCGAAGCTAAACCAGATTATACGTGGGGACCAGTTATTGTCCCAGCCAATTCTTATTTAGTTCTTGGAGACAATCGAAATGATAGTTTTGACAGCCATTATTGGGGTTTTGTTCCCCGTAATAAAATTGTCGGTCGGGCAATTTTCTCCTTCTGGCCTTTCAACCAAATTGGAGGAATACATAGACCTACTTATAACTTGAATACAATAAATGCTAATAAGAAGGTGTAGAAATTGCCATAACCCTTTCTTTAGCTCCAAGCCAAATCCGAGATTTTATGATATTCTCTCACAGACATATTTCTCTAGAGTTGCGAGTTGGAGCAGACAGAGACACAGAATTGCAAGAAATGTTAGAGGATGAAGCCCATTCTCCTTTTAATTATGTTTTGGAAAAATCTATCCATCAAGACCTTCATGGCTTACTATCTAGGTTGTCTTCTCAACAAAGAGAAGTTAAACGTTTGCGCTTTGGTTTTACAGATGGACATGAACTGTCTTTAGCACAAATCGGTCATGGTATGGGTATTACTCGAGAACGAGTACGATAAATAGATATGAAGGCTTTGAGTATCCCGCGCCGCAACCGAGATAAAATAAGCGATTATTTAGCTAGTTAAAGTTCTACAAACTGTAGGGGCGCGGTGGTTTTGCGCCCTTACAAATAGTGTAAGTACACATAATTTTATACAGCTTTCGCTCGCTCAAATCGAACAACATTCATGTTGAGTAAATTCTCTTTCTTTCTAGAGGGGTGCTGAATGTTTAAACGGTCGAATTCATAGCGAGTTGTATCAATTTGGAGATATTGGCACAGATTCATCAAGTTACTACCACCATAATATAGTAATTTTTTATCTTGGTCGAGTAATACTTCTAGGATTTCCTGAATTTGCTGTTCTTGTGCTTTTTGAGAAGGAAAACTAGTATGAAAAGAGTCAGCGATCGCGTGTAAAATAAGTTTTTCTTCTCTTGTTTTTTCAATATCTTTAACTGTGTTTTTTTCCAGTGCATAGCTCATAAAAAAATTAAGTTGTTTTGTCTTTAATTCAGTAAATACCTGCTCAATGATGTGGTTTTTTACATATTCCATAATTAATGGTTGCAGTGTATATTGTCCCAATTGCATTTCAAGCAAAGAACGCCTAATAAGCCCCTCCAAAGCCTCCAATAAATCTACTTTTGAAACAGTAGGTATAATATCGTTAATTAAATCTGTAATGGTTGTCCAGTTGCCATTGATTGTCAACCAGTACATAATGGTTTGCTCCAAGTGTGAGAGGCGATTGAATTGTTGTTCTAACAAGCGACGTATACCATTGAAAACAACAGTTCTTTGTTTAAGGAATTCTTTGATATTACCGTCAAATAAGTCTAGAATTGAAGTCGCAACAATTTTTATGACTTGAGGGCTATTACCATAGCGATCGCACAATTGTTGTTTTTGTTTTTCACTCCCTATTAATCCTTTTAGTTCGAGTATAGAAGAAGCAGCTTCCTGACAACCCCCTAACTTCAAAGAATGCACGGGTACATCAGTTCCTTCGCTAGAGGCTATCTCAGAAGGCTTTTCACGACTAGTCAACATCAAACAGCTTTGATGTGTTGTTTCTCCAATCACTTGGAGTAATTGACTATACCCTTCATAACCGGGAAGGTATTGTCCTGGGTAACCAGGATCTAACACTGATTCCAAATTATCTAAAATCAACAGACATCGAGAATTACGCAAATAATGCATTAATCGTCCAATATCGCCTTTGGTTTCTTTATGATTAGACAAAAAGGAAACCAAGTCTGCAACCAAAGTGTTGAGCGAAGGCGCTTTTGATATAGATCGCCAAATGAGGTATTCAAACTCATGCTGAACTTGTCGCGCAAACTTGCTTGCAAGAGTTGTTTTTCCAATTCCTCCCATCCCGAGGACTGCAATTAGACGACATCGATCTATTAGTACCCACTGTTGCAACTGCATGAGTTCTTCATTGCGACCTTGAAAAACTCCAATATCTGCTGCTTCAGACCAATCAAATGCTTGAGGACCACCACATTGAGTATAATCTCCTTTGTCTAATTCTATACCAAAGGCTTGAAAACAGTATTCTAACGATCGCTTGTCTACCTTCTCTGTACGTGCCAGGATGCGGGAAATGGTGTGTAATGATAAGTTGGTGCGATCGCTCAGTTCTTCATAAGAATAGCGATTCCCGTTATTATTTTGCAACTCAAACTCGCGTTTAGTGTTCTGGAATTTGTTCCAACCGTTAGTCGTCAGAATAACACCACGTTTGCGGGCTGATTTTGCGGCGATAGACATAAAATTTTCCCCAGTAACGTTTTGCTGACATTTTCAAGCGTAGAGCGTACTCCAGAGTAAAGTCTTGTCCTTTCGCGCAAATGACTTTCCGAATTCGGAAAGTTGCATTGCCAATTTTGGCAATTTTCAAGTTTAATGGCAAAGACGCCCCAGCAAAACTTCTCCATTCGACATTGGATAAATACCATCAGGTTCCGTGTAAATAAATCCTCCTTCATCAGTGAGTGCATCACTCTGGTTTTGTGCTGGTACAGACTCTATCTCATAGGTTGGGAAGGGAGAATTTAGCAAGTCATCAGGTAAAGTAGGTAAGCTCCCATTTGCTGTAATAATCAATCTACTTTGGGGACTTTTGCGAGCGATACATCTATTAGCAATGAGCGTACTTCTATCCAAGACAACTGCAGGCAATTCCACCAATCCATTATTGGGGGTAATATCTTGAACGTTAATTTGAACAATTCCATTGAAGGCAGAATCCTTTCCCGTGGCAGTTATATCGCTCAAAGAAGTATTTTCCGAGCGAAACTGGAAACCCAAAAGAGTATTGGTATTAATATCAACATTTCCCCCACGAGCGTTTGCAGAATTAGCACTAATGTCGCTATTTTCTTTGGGTACAGCTACGAGTGAAGATGTTCTGATACTAATATTACCACCATTACCAGATCCAAATGCCGAGGTAGTGATTTGACTGCCACGTTGCATGAGGAGCAGATTTTTTACTTGTAGATCTATATTGCCTCCTCGACCGGATGCAGTCGCAGATGTTATTGCACCCCCACGATCTAAAACGATAGAATTTGCCTTAACTTGCAGCGTTCCAGCATCACCTGTCCCCTGGTTACTCGCTTCAACACTTGCACCATTGGTCACACGTAACCTTCCAGTATTGATAATAATATCTCCAGATGAGCCTTGAGGTACTGGTGACAGCCGATAAGCCTGTTGCAATTCTCGATCGGGAAGAGGAGCAGACACCCGCACGCTACTTGGTAGCCCCGAATCAAATCCTTTACCATCGATATCAATCGAGACTGTAGCATTGATGACTGCACTACCTGCGTTACCAGATGCTACGGTAGAAGAATTCACTGTTCCCCCATCTCGAAGAACTAACTTTCCCGTGTCGATCGCGATCTTTCCAGCATTTCCATTCCCTAGAGTGGCGGCTGATATATTGCTCGACAAGAAAGCATTTCTCGCTCCAACGATTTCTATCGAGTCAAAAGCATTTACAGTTACCTCCCCTCCTTCCCCATCTCCTAACGTCGAAACTGCAATACCACCTCCATCGCGAATTGTTAATTGCCGAGTTGATATACTAACGCTACCCGCATCCCCAGAACCTAACGCCACAGAAGCGATGTTGCTATTTCTCAAGAGATCTAGAGGCGAAAATCCAAGCACTTGCACTGAATCAGAAGCATTGACGATCGCCCGACCCGAATTACCAGTTCCAAAGGAACGAGCACTCACTGCAGCCCCATCTCGAACGATTAATTGTTGTGTTGCGATCGCAATATCTGCTCCCGTTCCACTTCCCAAAGTTTGCGAGTCCAACCCACTACGAAGTCTACCATCTAGAGTTGTTGAACTCATATCCAAAGAGCGAGCATTAACATTTATACTTCCCCCTTGTTGTTCTCCTTGGTTTTGAACTAGCATCTGCGAGCCATCTGTAAGGGATACCCTTTCTCCCCACACTTGAATTGAACCGCCACCACTGCTATCAGCTAAAGCTTTTTGAGAGAATTGAATATCTTGAAAGTTTTGAATTCCTTGATAGCTCAAAGCCAAGCTTTGAGAAACAAGACTCAGCTCAACTTGTTGTCCGGTTCCGACACTCCCTAACTCAATTCTTCCTTGTTCTGCTGTTAATGTACCGCCCTGAATGTCTATATTTCCCCCAACTAACGCCAAGGTGTTTCCAGGTAGCACAACTAAACCAGTAACGGTGTTACCTTTAATTGTCGGGGAACCAACGGCTCCCGGAACAGATAAATCGTAACCATTTCCCTGCACGCGAATGGTTTTAGGATTTTGTCCGAATTGCAAGCCAATAGGAACGCTCATGGTTAACAAGGGTGCGGCTTGGGGAGCGGTAGCGCTAAATTGAAAACCATCAGCAAAGTTAATGGTATTGGCGGTAGTACCAACAAACGAACCGCCTATATCGAGTCGAGCATTTGGACCAAATACTATTCCATTGGGATTCAACAAAAATAGGTTAGCCTTACCGTTTGCTCGGATTAACCCATCTATATTAGACACTGACCCACCTGAGATCCGACTGAAAATATTTTGGATATCTCCTGCATTGTTGAAGTAAGCAGAACCTCCACCAGAGATAGAAAACTGGCTGAAACTGTGAAACAAATTATTTCCCCTTCTTGCGCCTCCGTCTATCTGAAAGTTAGGATTGCCCGAAACTTGCGTTCGCTCTTGTGCTGACAATGTTTCATCGGGTATAACCTCAGCTATTGCCACTTTCGCCACATTCAGCAAGTCGGACAAAATTATGCCACTTACAGCTAACAGCCACTTGCCAAGACAGTTTCTAGCAATCATTTCCCAAAGGAGGAATACACTATTGAACTTTAATACAGAAGTTTACTATCTGAGTAGGGAAATATGCTCAAAAGTTCTCTATCTAAAGTTGTATTTTTCAGCAACAAATGTATTTCTTCACTATCGTAATTGTATTCTCAATTTGGGTGTTGGAGGTTTGCATGGGCTTACACCAGTGTTTGAAAACTAGCCGCCTGCTGAACCTTTTCTTTCTCTGTAGCTTTACCATCTGCTTGTGTTTGGGTCAAGTTTCCCTGACATTTAGGCAAATACAACTTGGTGGAGTGGTAATTGCTCGATCGCTCGATTGGAAACACTTAATGCAACAAGGGTTAAATTTCTATAGAACCGGAGACTTTCAAGGAGCAATTTCGCTTTGGGAAGCAGCTTTAAGCAGCAATTCCCAACAAAAATCTGAAGATACGGTGACAGTTTTAAAGTACTTGGTACGAGCTTATCAACAAGTTGGTCGGATAGATCGAGCGATCGCGACTCTCAATCAACTCATAGCCCACTATCAAAAAGTTGGCGCGAGTCTACAGCTAGGAAGAATGCTCGCAGAACTTGCTCAGGTATACAGTAGCTTGGGACAGCAGCGCAAAGCGATCGCTCTGTTATGTGGCGACAGTAAGGTAGACCCAAACTGCATCAAAGAAACTGCTTTGAACATCGCCCGCAACCATTCAGATACACTCTCAGAAGTCACCGCCTTGGGTAGCTTGGGTAATGCTCACCGTTTGCAGGGCGATTACGAACAAGCTATTAAATATTTTGAAAAAGTATTGACAGTAGTGGATTATAATGATTACAAATTGCACGTTATCTCTGCGTTAACTGGTTTGGGAAACACCTACACTAGCCTTGCTAAACGCGATTATCGCCGACTTCAGTTTGCCAAACAAGCAGCCGATAAAATGGCAGTGGAAAAATTTGCTCGCAATGCCAATGATTGGGATAGCAAAGCGATCGCCTTCTTTGAAAAGAGCATTGCCCTTGCTCGCAGACATAACGAGCCGATAAATGAACTGCGATCGCTACTCAACCTATTCATACCCTATCATCGGAGTCGCACAGACGTTTCTTTAGGCAGCACTCTACAGCAAGCGTTGAATGTCTTAAAGCGGCTACCAGATTCCCGCGATAAAGCTTATGCAGCCATTCGGTTGGCTAGTTTATATCAACTCCTGAGCTTACCTCCTGCAACTTCGGATGCTGTTTCAGCAACTCGCTGTTTAAGTACAAATGTGCCTTTTGAAACAGTAGAGCTACTCCAGCAAGCCATTGCGATCGCTCAACGCTTGAAAGACCAACAATCTGTATCCTTTGCATTGGGTCGTTTAGGACACGTATATGAATGTCGTCAAAACTATCCTCTTGCATTGCAACTAACGCAACAAGCACAATTGGTTGCAGGAATGCAGGAGAGCCGTTATCTGTGGGATTGGCAAGCAGGGCGAATTTTACAAGCGCTTTCAAGAACTAAAGAGGCGATCGCGTTCTATAAAAGCTCAGTTAAGACTTTAAAAGAAATTAGGGGAGATTTAGCGATCGCTGGACGCGATTTCCAATTTGATTTCCGTGACACTGTTGAACCTATTTATCGTGAATTAACTGAATTGTACCTAGAGCAAGCACAGGGAGATAGAGAAAATGGAAAATGGGGTGATGAAAAAAATCACAAATCCATTGAGTCTGCTCTAGAAACAATTGATAGTTTGCGTTTGGCAGAACTACAAAATTATCTTGGGGATGATTGTTCCTTAGAAGCGATCGTAAAACCCGTCACCCTAATTGATGAAAAAACAGCTGTCATCAGCACCATGATTCTTAAAAACAGAGTTGCAGTCATCCTAACTCTACTAAATCAAGATAAAAGCTTTCAATCACACGTGTATTGGATACCAGCAACAAGTCAGGACGTAATTACAACCGTCAACCAACTACGTCTCAAGCTTGAAAAGCGCTCTGATTTAGCAAATACCTATCAAGAAAAATCACAGCAAGTCTACGACTGGCTCATTCATCCCTTCGCCAAATACTTACAACAAGCACAAATTGAAACTTTGGTCTTCATTCAAGATGGAATTCTCCGCAGTATTCCAATGGCAGCACTTTATGATGGCAATCAATTTTTAGTTGAGCAGTATGCCATTGCCAGTACCCTGAGTCTCACCTTAGTCGATCCAGCCCAACTTAACAGAAAATCTCTACAAGTTTTAGGTTTTGGTTTGACGAAACCTTCTGTAGTTGAGGGACCAACCTTTTTTGAACCATTAAATTATGTCAAGTCGGAAATTGATAGCATCACAACTATCCTTCCCGGTAGTAAAGGATTAATTGATGATGCTTTCACTCTCGAACGCTTAAAACAAGAACTCACGAAAAATCCTTTTCCGATTATCCATCTAGCAACTCACGGGAAATTTGGCATCGATTCACAAGACACTTTTTTAGTAACTGGTAAAAAGTATATGGGAGACAAGGACGCATTAAATCAAAACTTAAAACTTGGAACTTATAACTATAATGAAAAGCTAACTATGAATCAACTTTATCAAATTATTCAGGAGGTGTATCGAGACAAATCATTGGATTTATTAACACTAACAGCTTGTGAAACTGCAGCAGGTAGCGATCGCGATGCTTTGGGTATTGCTGGGATTTCGCTCCAAGCAGGCGCACGCAGTGTTGTTGCTTCTCTTTGGCAAGTGGACGATGAGTCTACCGCTCAACTAATTACTCAGTTTTATCGCTTTCTGGGACAGGGAATGAGTCGAGCAAAAGCGCTGCAATCTGCTCAAAAAATTTGGCTTCAGGAACATCGAGGCGATCGCAGCCATCCCGGTTATTGGGCGGCGTTAATTTTGGTGGGAAGTTGGCTGTGAAGTGAAAACAGTTCCGTAGATGGGGTGGGCTGGAATTAAGAATGGTCAACTTCTTACCCTTGCACAAACAGAGTTTGATGTTTTCATCACGGTCGATCGTAATTTGTCGCCCCGTCAGGAATCTACCACAATTCAATATCACTGTAATTGTTTTACAGGCACCATCCTACCAATTGGCAGATCTGAAGCCTTTAGTACATAAAGTTGTGGCTATCTTACCCACTCTGGCAAAAGGACAAGCCACTGTAGTTAGTACGTACGCAGCCATATTGACTGAATAATTTGAGCGTTTGTATTCACTGCAGTTAAACCACGACTATTTTTTGCATTATCTTTGAATGAGATAAATTTCACTGTTTCGTAGCATTTGCCATTCTTTATCATTCTCGCCAATTTTGTCAAGTAGAGATAACCGAATAGTTTTTAGCTTGGCGTCGTTACTCTCAGAAGTGAAAGTAACTCCCAAAAGGTCATACCAAAGATTTGCCTGTTCGTACAGGGTTGCGCGTTCAAGGGAAGTCTTTGCACGCTCCAATTGAGTCTTTAAATTTAGTGGTGTTGGTACGATTTCAATATCGGATGTTGCAAAGATATTACTGGAAGGACGGCTGGGATCGCAAACGATCTCTACTTGCCAGCGATATTGCTTACCTACTGTTAGTTCTGGATAGGATTGGGTTAGTGATAGCACCGTAATGCCTGGAGCAGTCTTAAAGTTGTCGTCTTTAATCTCCGTGACTAACTTGAAGCGATTCCCGTTTTGAGGAGATGTACCGTTTTCCCGTTCGTATAACCTGAATTCGGCTGCCATAGAACCAGTATCGCGTACAAACCAAGCAAATTTTGGACGAGTGGAAACAGTTTGTCTGGGGTATCCGTTTGGAGCTAGTAGGATGAGTGCTGACACGTTTGACTGTGCGGATAGCTCTGGTGTCCCGCATCCCCTACCGCCGGACGATCTACCACTCGAAGGTGCTCGATCGTCAGGTGGCGTTCTGTCATCTGCTAGTACTGTAACAGGTATCAGCGAAAGCCCAAAAAAAATGCCTGCCATTAACCCAGCAGTCACTTGTTTTTTGAATGTTACCTCTTGTATCATGGCTTTGAGTTTCCTTTGGAAGTTTTTGAATTCGTCTTGCGGAAAAGCAATCGCCACCATGGTGTGATTTCTCTCCAAGTTAATTCACAGATAACTCCTTGGGGTACGTGCGATCGCCTCTGAAATTTGCCTCCTAAAGACCTCGCCAACTCTTTAGCTCGGTATGTACCTCGACCGCTTTTAGGGTTTTCGTTGGGAATAGAGTTAATTCCATTATCAATAATTTGTAGGGTGTAAAGGTTTGGCGATAAGTGGGGTACGCCTTGAGCCAAGGACGAACGCGTACAAACGACATCCAAGCAGCTTGCGTCGAGTGCGTGTTTACCGACATTACACAAAGCTTCTTCCATAAAAATACACAAACCTTGCTTTTGCTCGGCAGTGAGAGTACAGTCTTGGAGCGGGCTAAAATCAGGTGGAATGTAAGTCTTGATGGAATCAAAACCCGGTAATTCTCGCTTTAGCGTATTATCATAGACTTCATATAGCAATTCTGAAATAGAGGCTTGAATGTAACGATTATTACCTGTTGACAGTTCTTTATTCATTAACTCGTAAACCGAGCGTAATTCCTGATTGAGTGACTGTAGTTGCGATCGCATCTTAGTATATGACGGTTCTTCATCAAGACTTCTCAATATAGCAGCGATGGTTTGTAACGGACCGTTATGCACAGCATCATAGGTGCGCTTCAGAGTTAAACTACGCTGTTCTAACAGAATTCGGGAATCTCGATCGAATAATGAAGTCGTCAAGCCAGCAGCACACAATGCTAACAAAGTAGGTACTATAGGAACCCACCAGCTTAAAATTATCAGCCCGTAGCATATTCCTATTAAACAAAGGCTGCAAAGAGCTAACGTTAAAAGAGTCTTCCAAGGAGATTGCAGCAGCAAACCTAAAATGATACCCAACAATCCCCATGCAAAAATCCAAAGGTATTCCCAAACCTCTGACCATGTATGGAGGTGCGGTCTGTGTTTGAGAACTGCGTTAATAATTTGACTGGTGGCGTGCGCTAAATACTCAACTCCATAAATCAACTGGTACTGCTTTGAGTTTCCTATTGCATCCGTCAGCAAGGTACTTTTGGTTGCTGAGGTCATAAATGTATCATTGACACTGTTAGAAGCAGTCATTCCAACAATGACAATGCGATCGCGAATTAACTCCGGCTTGACTTTTCCTGTAAAAACATCTGTCAGAGAAACGATTGAAAAAGGATGTGGATGGCTGTAAAAATTCAGCAAGATTTGGTTACCTCCAGCGTTTGCTCCTACATAGCTACCAGTGTTTGTTTCAAAGCGGGGTAATTGAGTATCACCAAATTGAATGGGATTGTCAGCACGAGTCCCATGTTTAATTGCGATTCCTTGCGATCGCAAATACATCTGTGCAAGAAGTAAAGGAAGAGAGTATTTGATTCTACCGTCGTCAACTCTACTAGAGAGCAACCCTCGTCGTAATTTACCATCATCATCGAGAATAATATCAGCAAGGGCAACCCGATGAGAAGGTAACTCTGGGGGTGGTTTCACTCTGAGATCCGATTGAGAAGCTAAAGCAGCTTCAATACCAATTATGTTGGAATTACTTCTTAAAAGTGTGCCTAATTTAACTCGGTCTGGAGCGCTGTTCAAGTCGCGAAAAAGATCCAACCCAATTGCTCTAGGTCTATGACTTTGGATAATTTGTAATAATTTAGCGAGATCGCGATCTGGAATGGGATATTTTCCAACAGCTTTAATATCCGTTTCATTTATACCAACAATGGTAATTAGCCCATCTGGTGCTTCTACCGGACGCAGTTGCAGAAATTTATCAAACGCTATCCACTCCAGAATTTGGAGAGAACCAGTTAGCCGAGCAATAGCAATACAGCCCACCACAACCAATCCTGGTAAAGCTGCGGTTCGCCAAATCTTCGCTTGTTGCTCGATCTTGTTCCACATTCCTAACTGATTAATCCTAACTTTCTTGCTGCAATTTCAATTTAAATGCGTAGTTCCTTATTTTTTACCTAATTTCTAGTTTATACCAGGCAAGATAAAGCTTTTTAGCATTAATTTAGAAATCAGTGACCAGCGATCGGTAACGAGTAAATAAGGAACGCTACAACGATGCAGCAGTCAAGATGGGAACGACGGTGGCGACGAATGCATTATGAGAGCGTAAAGGCGATCGCATTACCGGAGCCGCCTTAATTATTGAACCTACGGGAACAAATGTAATCGAGCCTAGATGGTATGCACAACTCACTCAACAAAATCACCTGATTTTGAGAAAGGATGACAGTTCGTTCCTTGTTAGCTGAAACGATCGATTTCTCAGAAGAATTCCGAAATTGAGCGCTCGGCGAGTGTAGCTCTAGCGGTTCGCGATTCTAATTCAAGAGATATGTTTCAAGTGGTTAAAAAAGCTTGGCTTTACACCTTTTGCTTGTTTCTACTGAGTGTTGGTTGCACAGAGATTAATTCCAGCAACAGCAAAGATACCTCAAACAGTCAAACAAGTACGCCGAGCGAAGTCACAACCGCCAACACCCCTCGCAGCAACAAATTGCGCGATCTCATTGAACAAATCTCCCATGCGGCTCAAGGGCGGGTGGGGATGACAGCCACAGTGGTCGAAACTGGAGAGTCAGTATCTCTGAATGGAGATCGGCGATTTCCGATGCAAAGCGTTTATAAGTTTCCAATTGCGATGGCGGTTTTGGCTCAAGTAGACCAAGGAAACCTAAAGTTAGACCAGAAGATTCGGGTTGCGGCTAGCGATATTGTTCGGGACAGTCGGATTCTAGAGAAGAATTCGCAAGGGAAGGAATTCCGTCTGGCTGAACTCTTAAAGTACATGGTTTCTGAAAGTGATAGTACGGCTTGTGATGTGCTGTTACGACTCATCGGTAAACCACAGCGTGTCACGGAGTATTTACGCAATCTTGACGTCAATGACATTGTTGTCGCAAACACAGAGAACGAGATCCAGTTCGGGAAAGATCGAGCATTGCAGTATCGTAATTATGCAACGCCGGATGCAGCCGTTAATTTATTACGTGCTTTCCACAAAGGGCGAGGGCTTTCAAAATCCACTCAAGCCTTACTGCGGCAATGGATGATAGAGACTTCGACAGGTCCAAACCGTATTAAAGGACTGTTACCTAAGGGAACAGTTGTAGCGCACAAAACGGGGACTTCAGCTACCGTCAATGGCGTGACGGCTGCAACCAATGATGTGGGAATCGTGACACTGCCGAACGGACAACATCTGGCGATCGCAGTTTTTGTTTCTGATTCTCAGGCAACCAATGCAATCCGCGAAGAAGTCATCGCAAAATTGGCGAAAGCCGCCTGGGACGAATGGAGCAAATGAATGTAAAATGACACTTCAAACACACTATTGGAAAGACTTTCTAATATTTTCTAATACCATTATCTCAATCTCAGGTAGTATTTCTTGAAGATAGTCATGCTTTGTACCTGCATATTGCATTAATTTGAAATCGGCTTTAATTTTGTGTAGAAAATCTGTAACTTTTTCAGGCTGTATGGCATCTATAACATACCAATATATACTTTTTAGTAATTGATATAGCTCGGCTCGGTGTTGAAATTGATAAAGCGACAGATTATGGAAAGATTTTTCCGATGTGTTTACAAAAATACACGCTGTGACTCTGCTGAAAACAGTTTTCACATTGATATTACAGTAATGAGATTGGTCATTTAATAAAATTTTGAAGTGAAACTTATTATTTTTCTATCAAAAAATATAGAGGTATTTTCTAAGAAAGATAAATTAAAATCTGAAAATAAACTTTCTGCAAATTCGTAATGAGAAAATCCAGCCATATATGTAATGAAATTACTCTCAGCTTCAGAAAATTCTTGTCTACACAAAAGTGCCGTTCTAAGTAGCTAAATGGTGGGTTTTCTACATAGATTTATTAGTTCCTCAAGTTTTTTATGCACAGTTACATACCTTAAAGTTAATTATGAAAGTATTCGCTAACGCTGCTATGATAGCGCTAGAGGTTGGGCGAAATCGATCCGTTTGTCATAAAGCGATCGCCAGGCGCAAGCTGTACCGAGCGTATCGCCCCCTCAAAACTCCGGCAGAGAACTCCACGCCAATCACCACGTTCTAGATATTTGCTCGGTGCCATAGCTCAAGGTATTCGACGAGTACGGAGTGTTCTATTTAGAGTCATAAAGTTTACGAACCCCTGTCAGCCAAGTTTCAATGTCAGCAAGACTTGTAAAATCAAGTAGTGCTTCCCCCAACGCTTCTAGTTCCTGTACGGATAAATTTTCAACTTGCTGTGTGATTGTTTCTGGCAGTTGTCCTACTCGCCGATTAAGTAATTTAAGGACAAGAGATTGTGTTGCCTGTAATGTTGCTCGTCTTTCCCAACTAGTAACAATTTCCATAATTCCCTCTTTGTCTTGTTCTTTCAGTTTACCAATTTCTTCCTGAAACCTTTGCTCCTCTTGAGTATTCAGTTCCAAATATGTATCGACAAATCCAGAAATTAATCGTGTTCTTGCTGGATCTAATCGCAATGTCGCTAGTAGCCGCAAACATTCAGCTTTCACTCTTGGTCGCTCTTCTGGTTGAATTTGCATTTTCGCCATTAAGGCTGCTGCTACAGGGTTAGGCTGTCGCACAAAGTCTCGCCAATTTAAGCGATTTAGTTGAATTGAAGCAAAGTTAAACTCTAACACCTTCAAATCAGTAAACTCTACCGTATGTTGATGCACTTCTTCACGACGAGGTTCATTAAAGGAAAACACGACGATAGGATATACACGTTGTAGATACTTTTGATACAATCGCGAAAAGTAAAAAAACATACGACGAGCAAACTCTGTTTCCGTATACGATTGAGCCTCGACATGAAGTAAAAAACCTACATCTTCACCTGCTTGCTTGACTTCTACTAACAAATCAATGATTTTATCTTCACCTGATGTCAAATCTGCAAAATACTCCTGGGGAAGAAAATGAATCGATTCCCGGTCAATTGTACTGGCAATCTGGGGAAAAAATAATTCGATAAATTCAATAAAAAATGTTGAAAGAAGTTCTTTAAATAATCTGTCGTGGTCTATCATTTAACAAACTATGAGAAGTTGTGTAGCTTCTTGAAGAAGAAAAGTACCTCAAATAATAGCATTTAAATCCAAGAATTTTCGCTGAAAAATTTTTATAAACCTTTTTGTCGAACTTAGACCACTTGTTAAAATCTTTAAATGCACTTGGTTCAAATATATCTCTGTGACAGTGAAACCTCAGCTTTAAAACAGCAAAACCACACGTGTGAAGCTTGTGGGTTGAAATTCCTAACAAATGAAAAACTTTATTGGCTATGCGGTTACTCTTCGGGATACTGAAGTTCGTGTTTTTTGGGCTTGTGGGGTTACGACTCAAACTGCAATTCTTCAAGCAAAGCCTGAATTCGCTATTAGCTATGCACCAGGACATATGTTTGTCAGCGATTTAAAGGACGAGGAGCTTTCTATTTAGAGTCATAAAGTCCGCGATCGCTCAGAAATGTTCAAGAAATCATTATCCATCTTGTGGGATGGGCGTCCTCGCCTGTCCAAGATAATTGGCGGGCTGTGAGCACCGCATCACAAGAGATTTGGAACATTTTTTATTTGACAGCCCCCCATCAAAATTCACCTAATGAAAGATTAGACAATATTTTGGGAACAATACACCTGATGTTTGCAGCCATTTTCTGGCTCGGTCAACAGCATGAGAGTGCCATTACCCAAAAAACACCTGACATATCCTTGCTCTCCCCTTCTACTTTCTAAGGGGTGTGGGGAGGAGCGTATCTGTCAATTTATATTTATTCTTGCCGTTTTCTGCATTTTATGCATTAGCTTGATATTTATTCCAGTACAAAGTGATGCAGCCACTACAGAAGCAACTTATACAATTAACACGCTGCGCCAGCAGCAACAAATGGTTGACCAACAGCGTCAAAGCGTCACCCAAGAACGCCAGCGCTTGAATAATTTACAAGAAGCCGCACAAAACCGCCTCAACGGTTTGGAACAAAACCTGCAAACAACTGATGTTCAAATTCAAGATAGTGAATTTCGATTGCAAAGAGCGATTCAAAGACTACAGCAATTACAAGCGGATCTAGCGACTGCTGAGGTTTCCTATCAACAACGTCAGGAAGCAACTATTGCTCGTTTGCGCTTTCTCCAACGGAATCGTTTGAGCCAAGGATGGGGCGTTTTGCTGCAAAGCCAAGACCTGAATGATTTTTTAGATCGTCGCCGTCAGTTGAAGTTAGTTTATAAAGCCGACCAACAAGTTCTGGCAAAACTGACGAAACAAGCCAATCGGCTGAACGCTCAAAAAATACAGGTAGAAGAGCAAAGAAATGAAATAGGCTTAATTCGCCAACAACTCTATGCCCAAAAAGCTGATTATCAAACACAAGCACAGTTACAGGAGGAATTAATACAACGTCTGAGTAGCGATCGCTTAGCTCTAGCCGCCGCCGAAAGTCAGCTTGAGAGAGATTCTCAGGCATTGAAATCCTTAATTCAGCAAAAGGTTGCAGAGGAAGAAGAGAGACTGAAAACAAACAGCCGTAACAGCGTGATTATTCGGGGAACAGGTATTTTTGCTTATCCCAGTTCTGCTCCGACAAGCAGTCCTTTTGGATGGCGGATGCATCCGGTGCTTGGTTATCGTCGCTTTCACGCTGGGTTAGATTTTGCTGCTAGCTATGGCAGTACAATTCGTGCTGCTGATTCGGGAACGGTGATTTTTGCTGGATGGTATGGTGGTTACGGTCGGGCTGTGATTATTAACCACGGCAATGGGATTACAACTCTTTACGGTCATACCAGCGAATTGTTTGTTTCCGAAGGACAAACAGTAGAGCGAGGACAGGCGATCGCGGCTGTTGGTTCTACGGGATTATCCACCGGTCCGCACCTCCACTTTGAAGTGAGAAAAAATGGTACGCCAGTTAACCCCATGAATTTCCTTTAACCTAGGTTCGTAGTTGCGCCGTATGCGAAGACAGCGCAACTACAAACCTTTTAACAATCTTAAATTACATACACAGTTAACAGAAAAATGCTATATTAAAAAAAATTGTGGGCGTGTAGCTCAGTGGATAGAGCAACAGATTCCGGTTCTGTTGGTCGGGGGTTCAAATCCCTCCACGCTCGTTCTGACGACGATCGATCGTCTTTTGCCACATTATTTGTCCGCATTGACAGATTACTATCTGTATAAACAAATTAAGTTTTGGTGCGATCGAGGAAGATGTTTTAGCACCGATTAGTTGATGCGCTAATTTTATTGCTGTAACATTTCACTATCAGGAAAATAGCTTTGCAGGTAGTTAAACACTAACCGTTTAGTTTCTCCTAGAAGACGCTGGCGGAATAGCTGTTCTTGGCTCAGAGATAACCATAACAGTGTACCGATCGCTTTCACGAGCACAAATGCAATTGTCTCACAATCGGCACGGTCTAAATTTGAATCTCGCCCAGATAAGGAAGTTGCTAAATCTTGAATGAGTTTGGTATCGGCGGCGTTCTCAATCTCCTCTAGTTCTGGTATGATTCCTTGCACCTGCATATAGATCGCATGATAGCCAGGATAATCGGTAAAAAATCGATCCACTGCATCAATCATCCGGTCAACATAGGTTGATAAAGGCAGATTTGCCATTTCAGAACTATCTAGCGCTACTAAGTATTGGTGCAGTTTTTCGGTGTAGCGCGTTGCTAAGGCTCGCAAAATTGCTGCTTTGTCAGGAAAAAACTGGTAAAGCGAACCGATCGCCACTTTAGCACGAGCGGCGATCGCGTTTGTTGTGGTGGCATTATATCCTTCTGCAATAAACATCTGTTCAGCCACATCTAAAATCTGGTTGACCCGTTCTTGGCTGCGAGCTTGTCTTGGTTGTCGTCGCATTCCAGACGGTTTGGGTAAGTTCGCGGTCATTTATGTATTCTTCCTTGACAAAACATGAGTAATCCTCATATTATAAAAACACGAGCGATACTCATATTTTAAGCAAATCAATGTCGCTTGAAAAACTTTTTTAAGGAGAAAATTGCAATGAGTCAGGATCTGCCCACACTATCTGGTGCTGAAGAAAACCGAGTGCTTGCAGAATACAGTCAAGACCCGTTGGGGTTTATAACTCGATGCGCCCGTCAATTCGGAGAGATTGTTTCATTTCGCATTGAAGATCGGCTCATTTGTTTGCTCAAATGATTATCAAAGAGGCAATGCGGCTTTACCCACCAGTTACAGATGTGAGTCGGGAAGCAACTAGAGATTGTGAAATTGGTGGATACTCGATCCCGAAAGGTTGCACCCTGATTGCAAGTCAATGGGTTATGCATCGAGATCCGCGCTATTTTAGCAATCCAGAAGTATTTAACCCAGAGCGATGGGAGGACGATCTCGAGAAGCGATTGCCACGCGGTGTTTATTTTCCTTTTGGTGATGGTCCGCGCATCTGTATCGGTAAAAGTTTTGCCCTGATGGAAGCAGTTTTAATTCTGACAACAATCGCTCAAGCATTTCAATTAGAGCTTGTGTCAGAGCGAGAGATTGAACTTCAACCCTCAATTACCCTGCGTCCCAAACATGGCGTTCAAGTCTTACTGAAAAAAGCCTAGATCGTTCAAATTCATCAACGTTCGATGATTATACTTTTTTTATATCGAGCGTTTGAAATCCAATTATTTAAGCTTGCATCTTTATGGAACCAATTACAATTTGCCCAAATTTTCTTAAGTGCTGCTACACCGGATTTCGCGTCCTGCACTACAAGTTTCATCCCTGGATTGTAGTGCTCCTCGCACCGATCAAAGTGCTTGCTTCCTCAGGTGTTAACCGCACATACGAAAAAATTCGCTGCATAAGCGCGATGAGCAAAATTGACTTTGCTAGTTTTTACGGTTTAATCAACGATTTGTTGTGGTAAGAGCGATCGTGCTGTGTTTTATACTGCAACTGCTGAATTTTTTAGCAGGTTTGAATTGGTATGTGGCAGTTCCAAACCGTAACAAATTTTAAGTACTGGTTGGGCAGTGACTGCCCACCATACTTCATCTTCAATAAATTCATTTCCCTTGCAACAAATAGCTTGGATTGCTTCTTCAGTATAAATACTGTTACGAGCCTTTTTATTAATGGTTATTATTTATACGAAATTAAATATATTGAAAAATGACAAGAAATGCTTGTGGCAAAACGAAATTGCTCATTCAATGGTTTGGAATTGTCATGCTTGTAGCCATTGCAATTATATTTTTCAACCTTGATATAAGTTCCATCGCTTCAATTCCATTTGCAGACAAACAGCAAATTGCCCTCGCTCAAAATGATGAGAATAACGAGTACTACATTATTAAGGACGAAAATCTCAAGTTTACACATTCATCAGTTAAAGGAGATTTTCGCATTCACGCGCTCAATGGAGGATTTTGCGTTGCATGGAAGGAGTTTATTGTCGCTAGAGACATGGAGGGGCGCAAACTCTGGGATATCAAGGGGTTTGGTCGCGCTGTTGCTATCAGTCCGGATGGCAAACGTGGCATTACTAGCAATGGTAAAACTTTTATGTTTTTCGATACAAAATCGGGTAAGCCCGTTCAACCAATTCAAGATTTTCCAGAGCCAAGTACTGTAAAATCTGCTTCGGTACAAGATGATTGGTTTTTTCATGACTTAATTTGGTTGAAATCGGGGCAAATTATTGCCTGGTCGAGCGATGCGATCGCTATTTTGGATGAGTCGGGTACAGTCAAAAAACTGCTGACTAAAGCAGATTTAAATCGTCTTGGTATCGAATTTCTCAGTGGTATTGCTCCCGATCCGAGCGACCAAAGCATTTTAATAGCTTTTGGTGGAAATAGTGGAAATCTTATCAAGTTTAAACCCGATACCTTAAAAATTATTGCACAAAAGACCAATCTGAGAAACTCACAAATGTTTTTCTCTCTTGATGGAGAAACTCTCATTTTAGAAACTATGGAGGGAGTCGCATTAAGATCGGCACGTTCGCTTAACGAAACGTTTAGCGCTACAGATTTTGGTTACAGTGGCGTAAAACGCAGCTCGCGCAGGAATGAAACCGCATGGGTGGAATGGACGCGGTTGTCTGACCTTAGTCCGAACAGTCGCTATCTCCTTGCTATTGATGGTAGCGGTCAATTGTGGTGCTTTGATACTAAAAAACCAAGCGCTACTAATGTTGTACGCGTGTTCGAGCGATCGCTGTTAAATTATGTATACGATGTGATGTGGACAAGCGATCGCGAATTTATTGCTATTCTCAATCAAGGCGGTGTTATCAAAATGAGTGTGAACGGAACGAAGCTTGAGTTTGTAAAGAATGATTTTGAGCCATCGCAGAATTTATGGATAGAATCTAGTGACTATTAATTGCAACCACGATCGCGAATAGCGCCTGTAGAAACGTTCCATACTACCCCCTAAATCAAACAGCAACATTTATATCTGAGCATTCAATGTACTAAACTCTACAAGAATCAGAAATGCGCCCTCAAAATGCATTCAGTATATTTACTGTAAACTAAAGTATAGTTTTGAGCTAATATCTACTATGATATGGGAATCATTACATCACGAGCGCGAGCTGTTTTAGAAAAGATGCTGGCACCCCAATTATTGCCTCGAATCGTTCCATCACCACCAATAGCTCCATTAGTATGCTGGCGTCCTCACAAATCTCTAGTACATGGAATTGCCTGTATGCCTGACGGAGATACAATCGTCACCGCTGGTGAAGACACTCAACTGCTTGTCTTGTCAATCCGCAGTGGTGAGGTTCTGCACCGTTTGGAGGGTCATCACGGACCTGTCAACTCGCTGACGCTAACACCTTCAAAGCAACGACTTATTACTGGGGGCGATGATACAACGGTGCGAGTGTGGGATACCTTGACCTGGAGACTGCTTTATACGCTTGAAGGTCATTCCGAATACGTGCGTAGTGTCGCTGCCACTGACACTATAGCCGTATCCGGTGGAGAGGACGAACGGCTGTGCGTTTGGGATATCGAGCGCGGGATGCTTCTACACGAGAAGATGGAACACCCAGAAAACGTCATGACCGTTGCTATATCCCCTGACGGGCATTTCGCCGCATCAGCATCTCTGGACAACGCCTTACGGTTGTGGAATCTCCACACAGGGCAGTTAGAACGGGTATTCTACAACGCGGAAGCTATGGTCACGTGGGTGAGAGGCGGTCTTTACCTGGCATCGAATAGAAACAACGTTCCTCATAAAAATACACCACGAGGGCTTTGCTTTACCTCCGATAGCTTAAGCTTGTTGTCTGCAGATCGGGAAGTGTTACTCTGGAACATATTCACGGGCGAGAAGCGCGAGATTGTACCTTTATCCGAGCAAATTACCCAAGCCCTTTGTCTGCATCCGATTGCCAAAACCCTCGCGCTCGCTTTTTACTCCAATTCATTACAAATATGGAACAGTGGAACATCCAAACGTTTGGCTGTTCTGGATGTGGGTGGGGAGGAGCATACAGCGATCGCTTTTATAGATGACAGTTCTAAACTGCTCTCCGGTACCCGTTCAGGCGAAGTTTTCTTGTGGGCTTTACCCTCAAGCGAAACCTTTAATGAAGGCAATCACCCCAGTCCAGTCCGTCAAACTATCATCACTATACGTAGCGACGGCACACCTATCGCTGCTTCTGCCGATAATAAAGGGGGTATCAGGCTGTGGGATTTTCTGAAGAATAAGCTGGTGGCATCGATAGATTCTCATCCCACAGACTGGGAGTGCCACATTGCCTTTTCCAGAGATGGAACAACGCTGGTTTCTTCTACAGACGAGGGAAAATTGAATATTTGGGACACAACAACAGGTCAGTTGGTGCGAACAATATCGCCTAATTTTGACCGTCCGAGGTCAATATCAAGTCTGCAAATGTTAGACGAACAGCACGCTGTGGTAGGAAGTGGCGACCATCTGATTTTATACGACATCAGTGGTGAAAGCTTACCCGTAGTATTTGAAGGACGCACGGGATTGGTGAGTGATATTCAAGTATCAACAAATCATCAATTAGCGTTCAATCTTGCGTACTTCAATCCGGACCCAAATGATGATAGTTGGGACAATAATGTTAATCAGTTACAGTGCTGGGATTTGCACCAACATCGTCTTCTTTGGACGCAAACTGCTAAAAAATTAGGAGATCGAAGCCTACATTTTGGCTTTATTGCAGTTGCACCCGATGGCAATAAATTAGTAACGCTGTCTCATAAAGTTAAGAGAAAAATAGCTATTTGGGATGCCAAAACTGGTTTACAGCAAGGAAGTTTGGATATTCCTGGCGACTGGGTTATGTCGGCGCAATTTGTTGACGATCGCGTCATGGTTTTGGTTTCTGGAAGTAAGAAAGGTACGTTTTTGTGTCGCATCAATATTGAAACCAAACAAGTTTTAGACACCGCTCAATTTCATCTAAAAGACTTGCGTTCTGTCAGTATTGCAGAAGACGGTCAAACCGTTTTAGTTGCCTCCGAACGCTCGTTACAATCAATTAACACTGCGTCCAAGACAGTCGAGGATACATACAATGGGTACGCAATCTTCTATCAGTGCGCCCTTTCATGCGATGGACGTTATGCGATCGCTGGTGATTCTAGCGGTGGAGTTCACCTGTTAGCAAGGGCTTAGTGAATGAGTATTCGTACCAATCGCAGAAAGGGTGAGCGTTGCAATGAGAAAAATCTCGATATTATGACAGCACAGACATTTTTCTACCGCTATTTAGCAGGCGATCGCGAAAGTGTTTGGAAGGAACTTCAAGCATTGGGTGAAATCGTTGAGCCTTCTTTAAAGGCTGATGCTTTAGCCGTTGCACGCGAGACTATGAGGCGTGCCAAACTCAATTTAGAGATAATAGTACATCGGCTCAAGAAATTAGGTTTTGAATTTTCACAGCCAGAGCAGGTGATTGTTCCAGTTCAATCCCAGACCTTACAACTGTTAGATGATGTTGAACAACAATGGGGAACACTACCCTTTTCTGTTCGTGCTTGGTATGAATGTATTCATTCAGTCGAACTGTTTGCATCAAAACCAATATCAAAAGATTTAATTGAGTCACTTGAGCCAACTGCGATCGCGCTAAGCTTTTCTAGTTGCTCAAATCTGTCTGATGACTTAGATGACACGGATGAACTTCGTTGGTATATACAAGGAATGACCTTTTTGAGTTTAGAAGAAAGCTTGACAAAGGTTTTGGAGTCAAAAGAAAAGTTTAGGCAAGATTGGAGAGAAGGAAAGGTCGATGACTGGACTCGCAACTATTGCCTTCAAAACAAAATAGATCCAGAGGTTTTGACTGTAGACTTCTTACCAGTTGGTATGTCTATGAGTACTTGTGAGCCAATGGGGTTTGAGGTTGGTATGGCTAAAGCAGACTGTACTATAGCTGACGACGGTGATGAAATGGGATTTGTTGATTTCCTTAGGGAGCGCTTACTTTTGGGAGGATTACTACACGGACACTGCGCCAAGAATCACCTCTACGACTACCTGTATATTGGCAAAATGCCCAATCACCTTCAAATAACTTCTGAGGTTTTTGAAGAATTATTATTATTTTAGTTAAGTTTAGCAAAGCTTGGCTGTTGCAACCAATATGTGAGGAATATTTAGATCATTCCAATAAAAAATTATTCACTTCTGCCATTTCAATATCTTCTGCGGCGTAGGTAATTCTAACTCTACCTTGACCCAGAATATCGATAATTCGATACCGTTGTGCAATTATATCTCCTATCTGATGCATCCTACCTTGCCAGCAAATGTTTAAACTAAACTTTAGCTATTTTAGTAAAGTTGATTTTAAATGCCAGGAGTATTCTTTCTGAGAAATGATGAAGAAATCTTTAATGCGATCGCACTTCACGTGTATACCTCTCCCCTAGTTTTCCCCGATTTCTTCTTAAACTATCAATGAGTTTTAATCCAGTAATTTTAACTAAGTCTAAGTTTTGAATATTCTATTATGGATGAAGATGTCAAATTCTTTCGTATGTTTGGTTCAATATTTGCTGGTATTGGTAGCATATTTGCTGTCACGGGTATAATTATTGGCATAAGTACTCGTTCCTTCGTAGCCTCATCAGTACTAACACAAGGGAAAATTATCGCGTTGGTGGAACGTTTATCAACAGATAGCGACGGTGACTCTTCTTTTGTTTACTATCCAGTCGTGAGATTTACCACCAATGCTGGTGAACCAACAGTTTTTGAAGCAAACGCAGGTAGCAACCCACCAGCATTTACTCTAGGTCAGCAAGTAGAAGTGCTGTACAGTCCTCAAAACCCAAAGGAAGCGAGGATTGATTCTTGGCTCGAATTATGGTTGTTTCCAACCATCTTTACCAGTATAGGTTTAATTTTTGTGTTGATTGGAGGAATTGTACTTATCAAGTCATTCCCCCGTTTGATGAGTTTTAAGCCATGAAAACTTCTGTTTCTACAAAACTGGTATCGGGTAACACAACTTGCAAAAGCTTTAAATCTCATTCATCCCCATCGCAAGACGGATGAGATAGCCCTAACGGCTTGATTAAATTAATTAGCCTTACTTCCAATGGCACCACTCACAGGATGCAGTCAGAAACTCTCATTGTGAATGGTGAGATCTGCCATTGGTTGCTTGTGAGAAGCCAATGAAAGCGTTGACACAAGAAAGTGTATTGACTGTTAGATAACTTCCCCAAAGTTGTTAGAAATTAGCAAACCAAAAACGGTGAAAACATTATGACTCAAACACAAGAATTACAACCGCCTCAACATCAGAATCCGCCTGGAAGAGAAGGCGAAATGACGCCAAAGCCCCAGTCTCAAAATCCTCAATACAAAGGAAGCAGCAAGCTAGAAGGTAAAGTAGCGCTAATTACAGGTGCGGATAGCGGTATTGGTCGCGCAACAGCAATCCTCTTTGCTAGAGAAGGGGCGGATGTGGCTGTTGTTTATCTGAGCGAACAGCAGGATGCAGAAGAAACCAAGCGTTTGGTAGAAGCTGAAGGTAGGCGTTGTCTGTTGATTAAGGGAGATGTTGGTGGCGAACCGTTCTGTCAGGAAGCTGTACAGCAAACTGTTAATCAACTCGGACATCTGGATATTCTCATTAATAATGCTGCAGAACAGCATCCACAACAGAGTATTGAAGACATCTCAGCCGAGCAATTGGAGCGGACTTTTCGCACCAATATCTTTGGTATGTTCTTTATAACTAAAGCAGCACTACCACATCTTAAAGAAGGTAGCGCTATTATCAATACCACTTCAGTCACCGCCTATAAAGGCAACCCCCAGCTGCTGGATTATTCCGCGACTAAGGGCGCGATCGTTGCTTTCACTCGTTCTCTATCACAATCCTTGGTTGAGAAAGGTATTCGAGTCAATGGTGTAGCTCCCGGTCCTATCTGGACTCCCTTGATTCCCTCCACTTTTCCAGAAGATAAAGTCAAGAGCTTTGGCGCTCAAGTTCCCATGCAAAGAGCCGGACAACCAGAAGAAGTAGCACCTTGTTATGTGTTCCTGGCATCTCATGACTCTTCTTATATGTCAGGTCAAATTCTGCATCCTAACGGTGGCGAAGTTGTCAACGCCTAGTCATTTTATCTTGGTCGTTACTATCTTTTTCTCAAAGCTTCTGAGATATCTCAGAAGCTTTTTTATACTTGCAATGTAAAAAACCCCCGATACAACCAGGGGTGAATGCAAACTCAGATTTGCTCCTCTTGTCTATTTTGCTAGCGAGCAAATTATTAAACCTCACTCAGAAGATATAGCCATATTATTGTAATTTTATATACATCATGGCATTGGATGAAAGAGAAGGTCTGGAAAAACGTAGTTAAACAAAGCCCAAGTCGTAAAAGCAACTGACACTGAAACAACAGCAAGAACTGGTGCTAGAGAAAGATACTGAAGAAAATAGTTTGTTTGGTCGTTTCGCTTTTGCATGGAATACTCCTTAAAGAACTAATAACTATTAACTCAAGCGACCTCACTATAAAGCCACTAACTTTGCACTACTAACTTGACATTAGAATTTTGCAGACCGGGTTGTTTGATTTGGCTTAAGGTCTTATTAATTGCGTACTTTTGATTAATAGAATGAATAAGCTGGGCCTGATTGTGTTTGATAGCAACACCCGGTATGTCAGCAATCAGATCGAAAGTTCCATCATTATTACGAGACCAGCCAAGGTCACATTCTCCATCAAGTACAGCCACAATATCAGCAGAAACTCGCTGACCGTTAACGCCACGGACCGTACCATTTACGATCGCATGAAGGCCTAAATCGCGTAGCGTTGTTTTCAGAATTTCAAGATCGGTGAGTTTAGTGGGAAAACTACGAAAGTGAGACACGGTTATTTCCTCCTAGAAAAATTTGAGAAAAATGGCTTTTGGACAGGTTTATTCTTGACGCAAAAATCAGAACAATTGATTGCTTCTTCAGTTAAGGCAAAAATTGGGTGTATAGTACACTTAAGACGATAATCGCCTGTAAAAAATCGACAGTTTGAGCATTGAATTTGATGCAACCGTTTGATAGTGGCAAATCCAATCCCTGCAGCCCGCCACATCGACCACAACATAAAGACAGTTAATACACAAATAGTTATAAAGCAAAGAAGGCTAATAACAGGCGGTAAAAGCTGAGTTTCAGAAGACAGTGGTTGAAACATAATTAGGCTTTAGCAACAAGAAAACTTTCAGTAGTTACTTGAATTGGCATTGTGAATGTTCCTAAACAAATCTCAATATTGATGTGATACATTCGATAGTAGTTACCTTAAACACGACAATTCCCTGTCTGTAGATTTAAACTACAGGCAACCTTAAGGACGATTCTCTAGTTTAAAAGGTTGTATTCTGGAACACAATAAGCTAAGTGAACGCAAGAGAAAGGTTTTCAATGGGCTAGGTGAAATCGAATCTTCTAACTGGAGTGAAGAGGATGCTCCGGAGATTGAGTGAGTTATCTTTATACTTGTTGTCAAGTACAGAAATTATTACCGAACAATCACGGTTAAATCTCAACACTGGATATTGTTCCAGTATTTTTGAATCATCTGTCTGTACATTTCAATCAGGTGTATATACGCTTTTGTAGCAGATGAGTGCCCTTGTAACGCCTGCACGAGCAAAGAAAGAATTTGGGTGTTCCCTTCCTCATTTAAAGTTTTAATTAATACACATATTTGTGACACTTCTCTAGAATACTTTAGGAATGTATAGTACTCTTCAAGAAACTCGCCATACTCAGGAGAAACAGACAGATAGTCTTGAGGATTGGGAAACATAACTGGTTTGTTTGTTGCTTCATAACAAAGTGAGCACTTTTGTTTCTATAAAGCATCCCTCATTAGAATTAATGAAGATTGCGATTCGCTATAAAGATAGCTACAAAATAGGACTTTAGCAAAAAACTTTGTAGGGCTTTATACCATTTAGTAGAGGCAAGATGACTGAGTTTGAAATAGAAATTATGTATACCTCATAAATGCCTTCTACTCTCTGCTTTTCTTTAAGAAGAAACTTGTAAAGATGTGCCATATTTTACACAATTTTTTGGAATCAAACAATGACTGATAAAGCAACTAAGCCAAAGAACCATCTTGTCGAGATTAAAGATTACGGTCAAAGTATTTGGATGGATAATTTGACCCGTGACATGATTCAATCCGGGGAACTCAAACAGCTGATTGAAAATGGCGGTATCCGTGGAATTACCTCTAATCCATCCATTTTTGAAAAAGCAATTAAGGGTAATGCAATTTACGATACTGATATTGAAGCTGGCGTTAAAGCGAAGTTACCAATTGATAAAATTTACGAATCACTCATCTTTGATGACATTCGTAATGCCTGCGATATCTTCAAACCTGTTTATGAAGAGTCAAACGGTTTGGATGGCTACGTTAGTATAGAAGTACCACCAGTCATTGCCCATGACACTGAAAGGACAATTGAGGAAGCTCGACGCTACTACCAAGACATTGGGCGGGAAAACGTGATGATTAAGATTCCCGGTACAACTCGGGGTTTACCTGCTGTGGAACAAGTCATCAGTGAAGGTATCAATGTTAATGTAACTTTGCTATTCTCAGTAAACAGCTATGTCGAGACAGCTTGGGCTTATATTCGAGGTTTGGAAAAGCGGTTAGCAGAAGGGAAGGATATTAGTAAAATCGCCTCCGTAGCGAGTTTTTTCCTCAGTCGAATTGATAACAACATTGATAAACGCATTGACGAAAAACTGAAAAAAGGTGTTGACGACATTGCCATGGAAGCAAAGTTAAAAGCTGTTAAGGGCAAAGTCGCGATCGCTAACGCTAAAATAGCGTATCAAAAATACAAAGAGATTTTTGGAAGCGATCGATGGCAAGCTTTGGCAGCAAAAGGTGCTAAAGTTCAAAGGCTATTGTGGGCTAGCACCAGCACAAAAGACCCCAATTATAGTGATGTTATGTACGTAGATGCGTTAGTGGGTCCCGACACTGTTAACACTTTGCCACCCAACACTATAGAAGCTTGCGCCGACCACTGCGCTCCAGCAAATCGTATTGACCTTGAGGTAGAAGAAGCCTACAACCTTATCGAAAACCTTAAAGATCCAGAGATCGATATTAATCTGGACGAGGTGATGAGCAATTTACTAAAAGAAGGAATTGACAAATTCATTCAACCTTACCAATCTCTCATCAGCTCCTTGGAAGAAAAGGTGAATCGTTTATCTCCTGTTTAATTGAAATTTCAGAAAAACATGGAGTAAGAAATAAGACCACGGGGTGTTTCCAATATCTTAGAGGATGCTTTAAAAGTAGTGGCTGAGGTATCCAAAACTATAGATCCTCTCTACCCTCCCTTAACAAGGCTACGGTGGTGTACACAAGTCTTCTAAAGGGCGTTCTTGAGGTTTCGATCCCCCCTAACCCCCCTTAACAAGGGGGGAAGTTGATTCTAATTCCTCCTTTTTTAGGATGTTTCATGTCTTTTCTAGAGATCTGTGTACGCCGGAGTCTTAAAAAGGGGGAAAATACTTTTAAAGCCACCTTTTTTAAGGGAACCCGGATGCCATTTCCTTACGGAGGGTTTCACTCCCTAAGGAACTAGCTCCCCAAAAGAGAGGCTCTCCTTAACAAGGAGAGTTTTAAAAGTACCTTATCCCTCTTTAAGGGGAAGTGAAAAAGTGCCTTACCCTCCATTTTTTAGGGAGTTGGGAGGAGCTAAAGCATTATAAGGCTAAACAAATTTAAAATATTACGCAGGCTAAACATTACAGACCTCATATACTTTTTGGTGAAAAATGCCTAACCTATAAGAGTGGAAATTTTTTAGGAAGAATTTACTAGGATTCTTATAGTAAAATAAACTCGAAAGTATATTTTATCTCCAACTATCAAATAGAAGCAGCAAGCGTTTGATGGCGAAACCAATCGTTCTAACAAAACGGCTCGGCAGACAGATCGTTCACTGGCTGCTCCAAGAAGACCGAAAAGACAAAGACGGTCCTTATCGTAAGGAAGAAGCACACCGCAGCCATCCTTGGTGGCAAGTCATGTGTCTGACTGGGGTAGATTATTTCTCGACACTTGGCTATCAACCGGGTATTGCAGCATTGGCAGCGGGTGCGCTCTCTCCCCTTGCCACCCTCATTCTAGTTCTGCTAACACTCTTTGGCGCGTTGCCGATCTACCGACGCGTTGCTGCTCAAAGCCCCAATGGTGAAGGGTCGATCGCAATGCTCGCCCACTTCCTTCCCTGGTGGCAAGGTAAATTCCTCGTGCTGTGTCTGCTTGGCTTTGTGGCAACAGACTTCATCATCACCATTACTCTCTCTGCAGCTGATGCTACAGCTCATATCATTGAAAACCCCCTCGTACCAAGTTGGTTTCACAATCAAGCGCTCGCTATTACTTTATTACTTGTGGCAATGCTGGGCGCAGTGTTTCTGAGAGGTTTCCGAGAAGCGATCGGTATTGCAGTCTTTCTAGTTATCGTTTATCTATCATTAAACTTAGTTGTCATTGGCGTCGGTGTATATCAAATCTTAAATCGCCCATCGGTTATTACAGACTGGCAAACTACACTTTTTGCAACCCATCACAACCCCATACTCATGCTTGGGGTAGCCATTTTGCTATTTCCAGAATTAGCATTGGGATTATCCGGATTTGAGACTGGGGTTGCCGTGATGCCCCTGGTGCAAGGCAGTAGCAAAGATGCTCCAGAACAGCCCAAAGGTCGCATTCGCAATACCTATAAGTTGCTCACATCTGCTGCATTAATCATGAGCTTCTTTTTACTTGCTAGCAGCTTGATAACCACTTTACTGATTCAACCAGAAGAATTTAAAGCTGGAGGCAAAGCAAGCGGGCGTGCTCTTGCCTATTTAGCACATACATACCTGGGCAATGGCTTTGGCACACTTTACGATATCAGTACCATCACGATTCTATGGTTTGCAGGTGCATCTGCTATGGCGGGTCTGCTCAATATCGTACCCCGCTATCTACCGAGATACGGTATGGCACCAAGTTGGGCATTAGCATCCAGACCATTGGTATTAGTTTATATGCTAATTGCCTTTGCCGTCACAATTATCTTTAAAGCGAATGTAGAAGCTCAAAGCGGAGCTTATGCTACAGGCGTGCTTGTTTTGATCAGCACAGCAGCATTTGCAGTCACTTTATCAGCCCACCACCGCAGAGCAAAGGGAAAAGTATTTGCTTTTGCAACTATCACACTGGTATTTATATATACGACTGTTGTAAATATTATTGAAAGACCCGAGGGGATTAGAATAGCAACGTTCTTTATCCTTACTATCATCTGCACCTCCTTGATATCACGCGTGTGGCGTTCAACTGAGTTACGCGTGGAGCGCGTTGAACTAGACGAAACCGCTGCTCGCTTTATCACAGAAGAGAGCCGGGGGACGATACGAATTATTGCAAACCGCTTGAATGCTGGCGATGTGCAAGAGTATCTTTTAAAAGAAAAAGAGGTGCGCGAAGACAACCACATTCCACTAACCGATCCCATTCTCTTTTTAGAGGTGTCAGTATCTGATGCTTCAGAGTTTGCAAATATCATCAGAGTCAAAGGAGTGGAAGTTGGTGGCTACCGGATTCTGCGTGCAGACAGTGCTGCTGTACCTAATGCTATTGCTGCTATACTTCTTTATCTTCGCGATCGCACGGGTACGATCCCCCATGCTTATTTTGGTTGGGCAGAGGGTAACCCAATCAAGTACCTACTGCGCTTTATTTTGTTTGGTGAAGGCGATATTCCTGTTGTCACCCGTGAAGTGCTTCGCAAAGCCGAGAAAAACAGCGAGATGCGTCCTGCGATTCATGTTGGAGGGTAGGGTTAATTGCTAAAGGCTAATGGCTAAAGGCTAATAGCTAATGGCTAATGGCTAATGGCTAATGGCTAATGGCTAATGGCTAATGGCTAATACTGAGTCCAGAGAAAGCAGGCGGGTTTCCCGCGCCCTGAGGACTGGCGAACCTGAAGGGCGTATAGCCCTGCGGGCATAGCTTCGCAACGCGTAGCGTCTCCGTAAGGAGATAGGGCTAATGATTAATGGTTAATAAAAACCTGGCAATTAACTATTAGCAATTAGCAATTAGCTATTAGCTATTAGCCTTCGTATAAAGTTGCGCTATCATCTCAGCACGTGATGAGACTGCAAGTTTGCGAAACATCCGCTTGAGAGCCTGCTTTACAGAGTTTTCTGTAATCCATAAAGATGCACCAATCTCCGCGCTGGTCAGTCCCTTTGCAACTAGTTCGGCAATTTGAGCTTCTCTCGGAGTCAGGCGATCGTAATTTAATTCAAAGACAACTGGTTTTGAACGCAACACTGCCAGCCGTGTAGAAAGATGTATACATAAAGCACTTAAATCTGCTAAATCATCTGCATTGAAAGCTGGATCGCTGCGGTGGCGTGTAAAGGCAATTCCCCCTACAAGTTGACCGTTGCTTACAACCGGACCCACCATTACATGCCCGTGATCTGCACGAGGACAAATTTTTTGCCAAACCCCAGGAGGCAAAATCACTTCATCATGCACGGCAGCATGGCGCTTAACCAAATAGCGCAGAACAGGATTATAATCTAACGATAACGCCAGTTTGATGGGGGCTGGAGTGTTGGCATCTACAGCAGGAAACTCATCTAAAAAAGTCAACCCCGAGCGTGTAGCAGCGAAATATTGTCCTACTTTTGCCATGATGGATTGTCGAAGTTCTTGCTCGTTCTGAGCCTGAGCGATCGCATGAAATAATGACTGTAAAGAAGTTACCATAATTCTTACCGAAAATATGGGTCTAAAGCCCCGTGCTTCTAGCACGGCTTTTTCTTTGTCTTTAAACTTCTAATAAGTTCTCTAAGTACATCTGATTTTGTTCTCCCCACAGAATTGCAATACTCTTCGAGTATGAGGAGTTCGTATTCTTCTAACCTGAAATCCAAACGTTTTTTCATAATACTGTACAGACTATTGGTGTACAATATTAGCATGAAAACACTGAAGTTCAAGCTGTACGAACACAAGCGGAATAGATACCTCAAGCGAACGATCAACGCTTCTGGGGCAGTCTATAACCATTGCATTGCTTTGCATCGTCGGTACTACCGAATGTGGGGCAAGCACTTGAGTTGTGCGAAACTTCAATCTCATGTTGCCAAATTGCGGTTCCGCAATCCATTTTGGCAATCGGTAGGCTCTCAGGCAGTACAGGATATCTGTCAGCGCATTGAAAAAGCATACCAATTGTTTTTTAAACATAATCAGAAGGGGGTTCGTCCACCAGGGTTCAAGAAAGTCAAGAAGTACAAATCGTTCACCCTCAAGCAAGCAGGGTATAAGTTTTTAAGTGGCAATAGGGTCAAGATTGGAAAACGAGTTTATCAATTTTGGAAATCCAGAGAGATTGAGGGAACGGTCAAAACACTAACCATTAAACGGACGTCATTGGGTGAATTGTTTATAGTCGTCGTGGTTGACTTCCCAGTTGAACCACAAATCAAATTCACGACTGGTAAGATAGCGGGATTTGATTTTGGTTTAAAAACATTCCTCAGTTGCTCTGATGGCTCTAGCATTGAATCACCACAATTTCTGAAACGGTCTCTCAACGTTATCAAAAAAGCGAGTAAACGACATTCTAAAAAGCTGAAAGGTTCATCCAATCGAGAGCGTGCTAGAAAGAATTTAGTACGCAAGTACGAAGATATAACCAACTCCAGACGCGATTGGTTTTGGAAGTTAGCCCACGACCTAACTAGTAGGTTCGATGTGCTGTGCTTTGAAACGCTCAACCTCAAAGGAATGCAACGCCTTTGGGGACGCAAAATATCGGACTTAGCTTTTGGAGAATTTCTGCAAATCTTGGAATGGGTTGCCAAAAACAAAGGCAAGCAAGTCGTATTTATAGATCGCTGGTATCCCAGCAGCAAAACTTGTTCTCATTGCGGGCATATCCTGGAAAACTTGGATTTATCTATTAGAGAATGGCGTTGCCCGTCCTGTCAGTCTGTGAATGGGCGAGACAAGAACGCCGCCAGGAATATTTGTACAGTTGGGGCATCAACTGTTGGGTTAGACGATGTAAGACGGGCAATGCCTGCAATTGTTGTTTGAGCCTAGAATCCTCACGCCTTTAGGCTGAGGAGTATGTCAATGCTCGTTCTGGCTGTTGCTACTGCGGCAAAGTGTACTCGTTCGAGGTCTATTTATCACTTAGCATAATGTACTATCTTAGCTTTGTGAAAACACAAAAGTGACTTCACAACTCATATCATGTTCGAGTAAATATTGATACTAGGTTTGTAGTTGCGCGTTAGCGCATATGTCGCAACTACGAACCACTTAATTTAAGTCATGAGCCGAACATGGTATTACAGAAGTTTTCAACTCAATGAACCATACTATGCTCTTGTGGGATGGGCGTCCTCAACCGTACTACTTTGTATGGTCTATTAATTTGAAAATTGTTGTAATTGAAACTTTACTTGAGTTTGCTTCAAATGAATACTCAAAATTCAAACAAACTACAAATTGGTATCTTTATCAGCCCCAACTGCTATATTCCAGACATCATTGGAGTCTATACCGTATTTAGCGTTGTTCCGGATTGTGATATCCACTTTATTTGGGAAAATACAGATCTCATTGTCGGGTATCCAAATTTTCCGATGCACGCTACAACAACCTTTGCGGAATGCCCGTCAGATCTTGATGTCCTCTGTATTGGAGCTTCTACAGGCATATTGTCAGATGAGGCTTTAGAATTCCTAGTAGACCGAGGCAATAAAGCGAAGTACTTAATTGGAATCTGCGGTGGTAGCCTCATGTTGGCTGCTGTAGGTTTGCTAAAAGGGTATCGCGCTACAGCAACTTTCTCACTCGTTGAAGAACTCCGTCATTTTGGGGCGATTCCAGTGACGGGGGGTGAAGTTGTCGCAGACAGAAATCGAATCACAGCAAGCCCAGTTTCTGGTTCATTTGATGCTGCGTTAATTGTTTTAGGAAAGCTACGCGGTGAGGATGCTGGCAAAGAAGTGGAATTGACGATTGAGTATGCACCTCACCCACCCTACGGTACGGGTAGTCCAGAATTGGCAGGGCATGAACTCACTCAAAAGGTGCTTCAAAAGTACGCAGTAGCTTTTGATGAATTCCGCAAAGTCGCACGACAGGTATCAGAACGTTTAGCAGGTGTGGAAGTTTGAGTTCATGTGCGGGCAAGGACGCCCGCACCACAGTCAACTCGAAGTCTGCCTTCCTTAACGATCGTGAGCCACCTAATGGAAGAGGTTGTGTCCATAACCTTGTATTCACTTCAGTTTCACCAATCATGGTCGCAGAACTCAACTACAGTTCCATCTTCCATAACAAGGTTATGGACGATAGTACCTTCAAAGTTAACAGTACTAATATTCTTGCCACCACTGAGATTCGCGTTACTCAAACTGGTGTTGATGATCTGAGCACGAAACAAATTGGCATCTCTGAGATCGGCATCTCTCAGGTTGACAGCAGTCATTTCAGCATTAGTCAAGTTAGCACCACTGAAATTAGTACTCCTCAAATTGCAGTTGGTCAATTGGGCACGAGTCAAGTTGGCACTGCTGAGATTAGCATGACTCAGATTGGCACCAGCCAAGTTGGCTTCATACAGGTTGGCACCACTGAGATTAATCCCACTCAAGTCAGCACCGACATAATTGTCATTCCAGGGATCGGAGCCGCTAATATTGACACCTCTAAGATTGAGACCGCTAAAATCTCTCTCCCCAGTAGCATATCTTCTTCTCAATTCTTCTCCATCCATAATTTAACTTCCACATTAATCAACACCTTTAAAGATAACTCACTAAACCTCTGGTCTACCTTATCAAACAAGCTCTAAGAGTGGGTATAAAATTAGAAATAGTTGTTTTTTTGAGCGTTCGAGCTAACTCATTGACTTTTTGACTTTGGATGCAGGAATGACGTGATGACTAAGCTTACTCAATTGATAAAGGCTATCAATGCTAATGACATAGCAACTGTTAAAACTTTAATTAATGAGGGAGTGGAGCTTAACTCTATTTACGATCTACCTCCTTTAGCACGAGCAGCAAGTGTAGGTAATGTAGAAATGGTTAAGTTACTAATCGAAGGTGGTGCCGACGTTAACCTCCAAATGGAAGAAGAAGCAGATACTGCTTTGACGATAGCAGCTCTATACGGTCAAATAGAAGTTGTCAAAATACTTGTTGAAGCAGGTGCAGACGTAAATATAGGAGATTGCTATGGAACCAAAGCTGTTGCTATGGCTGCCAGTAATGGTCATGAAGATGTTTATAATTTCCTGGCTCCATTAACTGTCCCAAAATTTGAACCAGGAGCAACAATCTTAGCAGAAGCAAAGCGTCAAAAACAAAGACGAAACGAAAAAGGAATATGGGTTTATAAAACGGAAGAAAATTCAAGTTGAAATTTAGGCTATCAAAATGAGAGTCCATCCGTAGTAGGTAGAAAATTTGCAAAGCGACTAAATTGGGATTTGAGCTTTCAGAATAGACCATCATTGGAAAATCAGGCTTGGTATAGCCCTATTCAAGACTCAAAAATACCCAAGGGTTTTACCTAAATAGAAGTATGCAATGGCTCAGAAATCTCATCGTAAATTGCAAATGAATAACCAAAAGCAGCAGCCCAGCACTGGTTTCCAAAATCGAAGTGCCACCATTCAAACTCATCAAACCGGAAACCTTCGGCAGACATGGCAGACCTAAGCAATCGGCGATTTGAGCAAATCTCAGCAGATCTTTCCTGCTGCTGTGACTCAAAGTAAAGTGAAGCAGCCTCCGGACCGAAATGGTCAAAATCGGTTCCCATATCAAGTTCTTTACCGTTTTGGTCAACCAGAGTTATATCTACTGCGCCCCCCGTAGAGTGTGGAGGAATCAAATTGATATCTGGGCGAGCAACAAAAATAGTCATCTCCTCATCTAGACGAAGCTTATCCCAATCGGGATGTTCGAACGCAAGCTTGCTCCGGTAATAATCGTAAAGTTTAGCCTGTAATGAGCGCGGTCTCCAAGTATCCCAAATTTTTAACCGATACCTACCAAGATTATCTTGAACGCGCTGAAGTTTATGGGCTACTTGCTCCCGAACAAAGCATACAGGTGAATTGCTTATTCCTTGCTTAAAGTATACTGGATCGAGCACAAAGTTAAACTTTGATAGGTCAATCATAGGCTCGCCGCACTCTTGGATTGGTGTCTGCTGCCAAACGATACGGAATATTGGGTTTTCCCGTATGGTTGCCATATAACTACTTGTTCGGATAGAAGAATTTAAGCGATGGGAAGATGAAGGAAAAATCAATTTATATTACTTAAATCTGGCTAATTCAAGTGTTTTTTTCTCACTTGTAAGAAATCCGGGATAAATACTATTTGGATGGACAGAGGATACCGAGGAGAAGAATTTATGCCTTGGGTGATGGATATGTTTCGCTGGATTGTGGAAATTGTTCTTAGACCGGCTGCCGATCCATTCTACTAAAATTTAAAAACAGGCAAGTAGATAATAATCATCATCCCAATTAAGTGAATTAAATTTTTGCAGCAGAGTATTATCTTGAGCAACAAATATTGAATGTCCGTAATCTACTCTATCTCGATCCAAGCCATAAAACCATTGAGTAGTTAAAAGAATATCATGAAGATATATTAAGTCAGAATAGCTATTACATCCTTCAGTTTTTACAAGCAAACTTTGCAATTTTTCTAAATCTGTGCCTTGAGGTACAAAAACTAACGTATCTGGTTCTCTAAAAGATAGCAGACACATTGATTCAAAAGAATATTGATTAAGTGGCTGATAAACACCTAATGGTCGATCGTTACCAGGAGGAATAGCTAGTTGCTGAATAAATTTATATTCCACTGATTCTCGCCCTATCGTTAAGAATGTATCATCATACAATAAGTCAGTAATTAGCCAAGGTGGAGTGATGTTGCACTCGCATACGTTCCACAGACGTTCGGCAGGTTCATAGTAACCACCAAATAGTATAGCTTTTGCTGATAAACTAAATTTACTATCTACCTCATAACTGGCAATTAATAAATGACTGGATAAGAGAGTTCCAAATTTACTTTCTACATCCCATACATTAGGTGTTAAATTCAGAAAATAGTCACGAAGAGTTTGTTCTCGCGATATAAAGCCAAAAGATAAAAATCTTCTTGGTCCAGCAAAAGGGAAAATAGACCAGGAATAATTAGTTGAGAGAAAATCTAGGAATTCATCAATTTCGTTAAAAGATATTTTATACTTCGGACTACCGCACCTTAAAATAGGTAAATTAAAGGATGAATGTGAATTTTGCTGAACTAAGCGATCGCCATGAATATACCAAGGGTGAGAGTAAGATTGACCTTGATGAGATGGTATATAGTCTACTGAGTTTAAGTGACTTTCTCCTTGCTCATTGCAGATAAAAACATCAGAAGATATTGTATTGATAAATTTATTTATTTTCTCAACAAGAAAAGGACGATAATCAATAAATAACACTAAGTAATACATAAGTGCCAGTAACAAATTAAAATGAATTTATTTTTATCAATAAATAATTTTACTCAAATCTCTCGCTGAGTGACCCAAAATAATGAACTTTTTTATTTATGTGCATTGTTCCCTATAACCGGAAAAATTGGGAAACCAGTTCATTTTTACTCTTTGTTTCCCCTATCAACTCTGGTTGACAAATAGGTTTTTACCTTAATTTAACACTAATGGCGGACGAGGACGCCCGCACTACAATCACAAGATAATTTATTTCTTGAAAATCGTTTATTTTGAAACGCAAAATCTGCTAAACACCAACCTTGCTGTTGTTGCTAGCAACTACAGATTCTCTCAATTGTTGACCCGAACTTGGGGATGATGGTTTGCGCCCTGAGAGATCGCGCAACAATCCCATAAGGGCGGGAACTACTGTTGGTGTGAGAATAGTGGAGAACGCCAAACCACCTGTGAGAACAACGCCCAACCCTTGATACAGTTCTGCACCTTGACCTGGTACGACTGCTAGGGGTAACATACCTAGCACGCTGGTTCCTGCTGACATGAAGATAGCTCGCAGGCGATCGCGTGTCGCATTGTACAAAGAAGCATCGTAATCTTGCCCCTCGTCTTGCTGCAACTGCAATGCCCTGTCTACCAGCAAAATCGCGTTGTTCACGACGACACCCGTAAGAATAATAAAGCCCAGTGCTGTAATCATATCCAGAGGTACAATCAAACCGGGAATGCGATTGGCAACGACCAAACTCAACAATGCACCGCTCATCCCCATGGGTATGGTTGCCATAATGACAACTGGGTAAAGGAAAGAGCGATACAGTGCTACCAACAACAGGTACGTAATCAATAACGAAAGTACAAAAGCAGCTGCTAACTGAGAAACTGTTTCTGCCAATCTATCAGCAGAACCAGCAAGTTCTATACGATACCCACCAGGTAAACTAGCTCGTATGGGTTCTAATATTTCATTATTGGTTCTCTCTACTAAAGCGCCAAGAGGTGCATCTGGTGCAAGGGATACCGTTAGGGTAATGGAACGCTCTAAGTCCACATGGTTAATCACGTCAAACCCTGTTGTCTCATTCACTTGTGCAACATCACTCAGCTGTACTTGTTGACCGCGAGTTGTATAAATGGGGAGTTGGCGCAGTTGTTCTGGTGTCTGCACAAAAGTATTCTTTAACTCTACCGATACATCTAGCTCTTCTTTACCATCAATAAAATCTGAAGCAATACGACCGCCCAATGCAGCTTCTACCATTGTTCCAACTTCAGCTTCAGATAAACCTACCTCAGATAATCTTTCTCGATTGGGAACAACTTGAAGCTCCGCAGATCCAGCAACAAAGTTGGTACGGACATTACGAACCCCTGTATAATCTCGCAATTTTGTTGTAACTTGTTTTTCCAACTCGCTCAATTGTTCGAGATCGGAACCAACAATTTGGATTTCAAACTCCTTTCCCGGATCTTGAAAGATGGAGAACCGAGTTGGAATCAAGAAGCGATAGCCTACAAAGCTATTACTTTGAGACCTCATGCGCTCTACCATTTCAGCCAATCCACTGCTTGTGGCAAATTCTGGTTTTAAAGTTGCAGCAATTCCTCGTCTTCCGGGACGCTCAATAAATAAGACGTTCTGAACTTCTGGTTGTGCTCTGAGAAAATTTCTTGCTGGTTCTGAGATGCGAATGGCTTCTTCAACACTTGTACCGGGGAGCGGTTCTGCTATCCAAAACACTAAGTTGCGGTTTCCTTCAGGCAAATAGTCAGCAGGTGGTAGTAGGAAAATACTTGTTACCAATAGAGCAATTGGAATCGATAAAACAAACAGCCTTCTTCCCAATCTTCTCCGCCCTAATGACCAACTTACAGTAGATGTTAAGAAAGATTCTAATTTGCCTTGTAGGAGGCGAAAGATAGCTGATGTGTAAAATACAGCATATTCAATTTTGGCAAAAAAGTTGCGGTTTGACCGTTGATTGTTGAGCGTTGACTGCGATCGCCGATCGGTTAAGAGCGAACTGTCATCCTGTAGCATTTGCATGGCTTCTGACTGTTTGAGGAACAATCCAGAGAGCATGGGTACAAGAGTTAGGGCTGCAAAAAGGGAGAACAAAGAAGAACAGGAAAGAGCGATCGCCATGTCAGCAAACAATTGTCCGGCTTCGCCTTGAACTAACACTAGGGGAAAGAACACCACCACGTTTGTGAGAGTAGAACCCAGCATTGCACCCCAAACTTCCTGCGTTCCTTCAATAGCAGCTTTCATGGGGGTTTTGCCCCGTTGCATGTGAGTGAAGACGTTCTCAATGACAACAATGGCATTATCTACCACCATCCCCACAGCAAACGCTAACCCAGCTAAACTAATAATGTTGAGCGATCGCCCCAACATTGCCATCACAATAAATACTGTCACCAGTGTGGTAGGAATGGTCAGCGCAATCACTGCAACTGTTCGCATGGAACCGAGAAACAGAACGAGAACTATTGTTGCTAGCAATGCACCGCTCACCAAGTTACCCTGTACTAGAGCAACCGATTGATTGATATATTCGTTCTCATCGTAGTTGTAGACAAAACGAATCCCTTCACCAGCACGGTCAAATTGCTGTTCCAATTCTGCTAGTGTTGCTCGAATTCCCTTAGAAACTTCCGGCACGTTTGCTCCTACTCGCCGGATAATGCCCATGGCAACTGTAGAATTGTTGTTAAATATCAGGGCGCTCTCTAGGGGCTTGCGACCCATCTGTACTTGTGCGACATCTCGCAAGTAGATCGTACCTGAATTGTCTCTTCGCAGGATAAATCCCTCGATTTGCTCGAGTCGCTGGGAACGGCTCACGGTACGAACTCGATATTCTCGCCTACCGAGAACTAAGGGACCGCCTCGGATATCTCTGTTGTTCTCTCGCAAAACTCGAACAACATCACCAATAGTGAGATTGCGATCGGCAAGGGCTTTAGGATCAACTCTGACCTCAACTTCCCGCTCTCTTCCTCCGGGAATATTAAACTGTCCTACCCCTTCAACTCGCCGCAGTCGAGGTACTATAGTCTCTTCTACAAGGTCGCGATAACGATCGGGGTCGCTTCTGAAACCGGGTTTGGGAGTCAGAGCAACCCACATCATTGGTGAATTGTTACCCCCTACGAGCTCCACATCTGATTCATTGGCTTCTTCTGGAAGGTCTTGTACTTGCTGCAATTTGTTGATAACATCCACAAGGCGCTCGTTAACATCACTGTTCCATGTGAACTCTAAAGTGATGCTGCTAGTTCCCGCACGAGAACTACTTGTAATTTCCTGTACCCCCAAAACTTCCTCCATCCGTTCCTCAATAGGTCGGGTAATGAGGTCTTCTACTTCTGAGGGGGCTGCACCGGGGTATGAGGTAGTGATGGTAATTTCCGGGCGATCGCCTCCCGGTTGTAATTCTAAAGGTAAATTTAACAGCGAAAGCACGCCAAAAAGCGCCAGCAGACAAAAGAGTACAAAAGTACCGTGACGCCACCGAACAGCAGTTTCTATGAAGTTCATCTTTTATCGCTCCATAACCTTTACAGCTGCACCATCACTCAGACCATCCCCACCTTTTAACACAATGGGTTGTCCGGCTCTCAGTTGTGGATGAGAAATCGCAACTTTTTCTCCCATGTCAGTCACCAGTTCCACCCCATACTGCTTGGCTTTACCATTAGCAACTGTAAAAACAAGCCACTGGTTTTGTCGCCGTGTTATGGCATCGCGAGAGACAACAAAGCTCGGTGTATTTGCTGGTAATTCTAAATTTCCTGTCACTGCCATTCCCGGTAACAAGCCAGAAGGCGGATTGTTCAACCGTACTCTCACCCGCTGGCGTCTTGATGCTGTATCGGCTGCGGGAACGACTCCTGTTATCCGAGCGCGACCCCGCCATTGAGGTAAAGCCCGAGTTGATAGTTCTACCGTATTTCCTGGCGTCACTCTACCACTAAGTTCTTCTGGCAATTCTAAGAAGATATCAAGTCTATCTCCTGCTACCAAGCTGACAATTTGACCGCCACTCTGTACTAAATCGCCAGAACTCACCAATCTTTGTTGTACGACGCCTCCTGAGAGTGCTTGAATACGGGTTCTTTGCAAGGCAAGTCGAGCCTGATTGACAGCTGCAGTGGCGGCGGCTACGTTAGCGCGTTGCGCGTCAATTTCTTCACGGGTGGGACCTGCTTTTGCTTCTGCTAAAGTTGCTTCTGCGGCTAGCCGTTCGCCCTTTGCATTATCCAATGCGGCTTGAGCTTCTACTAACAATCTTTTAGCAAGAGCTCCTTGTTGCACGAGGTCGGTGGAACGTTGTAAGTTATCTTGTGCTTCTTTTTCCCGTGCTACAGCAGAACTTAAGGCTGCTTGACGCTGAGCAACAATCTCAGGACGAGTCCCTACTTCCAGTCTTGCTAGATTGCTGCGCTGTTGTGCTAGCTGTGCTTGTGCTTGTGAAATTGCCAAGCGCTGGTCGGTATCATCTAATATAGCCACAGTCATTCCGGGAGTGACGCGATCGCCAGGTTGCACCAAAACTTGTCGAATCACACCGCTTGTCTGTGCTCTAATAGTTGCTTGTTGGGTAGATTCTACTTGACCTAAAAGCTGAATGCGTCTTGTTCCAGTCCCTGGAGAGAGTTGTACAACCTCTACGGGACGGGGCGGTGGTGTTTTAGCTGTTGGTTTGGGTGCAACAGTTGGCGGAGAGAACACTCGCCAAAGCGCAATACCAGATGTTGTGAATGAAAGTACTAGCACTATCCAAAGCCAGTTTTTTTTAGGACGAGCAGACTTTGGGTCTGGTTGTCCGGGAGTGTCTGGTTTATTATCTGTAGTAGTAACTTCAGGTTCAAAAGTTTTCATAATTTGTGAGTAGTTAGTGGTTGGTGGTTAGTTGTTAGTGGTTAGTAGAGCAACTAACCACTAACAACTAACCGCTAACTGCTAGGATTTTCTTGGGGGTTAGTTGTGCTTTTAGCTGGAATTGTCCAGAAGTAAACGGTTCTACCGTCTACTTGCAATGTCTTCTCTGGTTTCCAGTCACCCATATCGAAGGCATGAGATACAATTCGCGTACCGGGTTTGAGTTGCTTAAACAACTGAGGTCTTAACTTAACATTCAGTTCGGGTAACAAGTAAAGAGTTACCACTGTTGCTTCACTAAAGTCAGTGGTAAAAAGGTCTTGTTGGCGGAACGTTACTTTGTCGGTGACTCCTGCCTTTTTCGCGTTCTCGTTAGCCTCTTTGATCCGTTCTGGGTCAATATCTATACCAATGCCTCTGGTGCCAAATTTTTTGGCGGCGGTAATGGGAATTCGTCCATCACCACTGCCAAGGTCATACAGAACGTCATTTTTAGTTACCTTGGCGACTTCCAGCATTTTATCTACGACTTCTGGTGGTGTCGGTACATAGACCACATCAGGTTGCTTTTGTGCTGTTTCAGTTGTGGGAGAGGACTGCTGAACTTCAATAGCAGAAGAAGAGGTTTCGCTTTTTTCTTGAGAACTAACGGATTGCGGGCTACAACTAGCTAGTAACAGGCTGCTGACACTAACGGTTGTTAAGAAGACTTTGAAGAACGATCGCGATTGTCCAAAAGACAGCAGCAAAGCTGAGCGCATAATACTTTCTCCATTCACTTACAAGTTTGTGGAAGTAGAACGTTTGCGGTTAAAAAACAGCAAAGGAATACCCGTTAATAGGACTACGACTCCAATGCTGCCTCCAATACCTGCGTAAGTTACGCTTGAGTAAAGTAGATAACCACAAATGATGCAAAATAGCAACGGTATTAAGGGATAAGCTGGTACGCGAAACGGACGGGGTACATTTGGTTCTCGAGAACGCAGGACAAGCAGTGCAATTCCAGACAGCAGAAAAAAGAACCAAAACACTGGAGCTGTATAGTCTACCATTGTTGCAAATCCTTTGCGCGTTACAGCACCAAGTATGACTAGCCCTACAGAAATTGCCCCTTGAACTAATAAAGCATTAATTGGGGTACTTCCGCGCTCCTGCCACCTTCCCATAAAGCCAAATATGGAAAAGTCCTGTCCTAAGGCATAGTTAGTCCGTGCCCCAGTAAAAATAGTTGCATTGGCAGCACCTAAAGCTGAGACAGCAACGATAACACTCACAAACCTTGCGCCATTTTCTCCTACAGCGCGACGCATCAAATCAGCTGCAGGTGCTTCCGATCCTGCCAAGCCTGTCAATCCCAAACCATGTAGATATGCGAAATTAATCAATACGTAGATCGCTGTGATGAGAGCAATACTGCCCAGTAGCACCCGTACCATGTTGCGTTTGCCTTGGCGTACTTCTGCTGAAATGTAGGCTGCTTCATTCCACCCACCATAGGTCAGGAGTACAAAGACCATTGCCAACCCTAATTGCGTTTGGGGAGGTGCAGCTGTTGGATTACTCACTTCTACAGGCTGAGCGAAAGCAGTACCAAAAATGACAACAAGTAGCAAGCCCAAAACTTTTGCTATTGTGAGCCAGTTTTGCGCCCGCTTGCCTTGCTGCACCCCAAGAACGTTTAAACCTGTAAGACAAAGGACTACCCCGGCGGCGTAAATTGCTGAAGAGTATTCTCCCAAACGGAGCAATTGTGAAGCATAATCTCCAAATACAAACGCCATGAGAACAATGGAACCTGTTTGGATAACAGTCATTCTTGCCCAAGCAAAAAGAAACGCGGGAATTTTACCAAAAGCACGCAACAAGTAATGATATGTTCCACCAACATGGGGATAGGCTGTTGTCAATTCCGCGTAGCAAAGCGCACCTATGAAGGACATCGCCCCACCAAGTAACCACACGAACAGTGCAACTCCTGTATTTGCTGTATTTCCCGCCACTAAGGCTGGGGTTTGAAAGATGCCTGCACCTACAACCATACCTACAATCAAGGCGATCGCATCAATGGTTGAGAGTGTAGGTTTTGGCGCTGATACTTTTGTTACCATAAAATCCATAACCTGGATATTTCCCGTCGTTAGCCAGGAAAAAACATCTTTAAAGCTTAGGTTGCAATGGGACTCGTTTGCAATCTATCTGGATAGAGGTTAGGGGTTAGAGTTTAGCGTAAGAACAACCAATATTCATTTTTCTTTACCTTGGTGTATAAAGGTCGCTCGTAATTGCTTAAGTATGGTTAAGCTATATGAATTTGTAGTGAAAGTTTTGTGAAAAAAAATTTATATTTAAATTATACTTCGGTTGGGTAATAGGACCGGAGACAAAAGGTACTACTACCCCTTCTCCCCCAGTCCCCAATCCTCAATCCCCAATCGCTTGTTGATTTTTCAAAAAGTTCAAAAACCTGCGACAGTTCGCTCTCACAACTTTCCACTGGCTCGCAGTATGTAAAAGGATAAATGCTAAAAATGTGTAAGCAACCCAAAAATGCGAACTTCTTCCTAAACTGACAAGTTCGGAATTTTGTGGGAACAAGTCTGGTAACACGAAACCAAAAAATTTGACATTATTATTTTTGTATGAGTTAGAAAGAAAAAAACCAGTTACGGGAACCGCCCACATAAAAATATAAAGGCTGGTGTGGAGGGAGACTGTTTTCAACCATTGTTTGCTGAACTTTGGGGGGCGCTTTGTGTACTTGTTCCACCAAACCCGCAGCAGAATAAATATTCGTAAAGTCAACAATGCCATCGTTAGAACTGCAATAGATTTATGAAAATCGTAGAGAGAATTTCGGAACAACAGTTCTCTCGGTAATCTTGCCATAAACGAACCAGTGACAAATAGCACTAAATAGCTACTTGCCATGACCCAATGCAAAGACATCAGTTGTTTAAACGCAGAGTTGACTCTAGATGGAGCTATATTTTTTTTGGCTGGCTGTAGCGTGCTCATAAATTCGGAGATTATTGCTTGTATGCAGTTGTGCGTTACATTTCTTAGTATGTTCGCGCTGCATGAACGAGCTATGAAACTTTTATGAACACTTTTTTAGAATTCCTTTACAAATTATTGGTTGATTGTTCGATCTTCTCCATCGACTGGGTTTTCTTCAGGTGCTTCCTCTTCTGGCTTCCCAGAAACCATAACAAATTCAGTTTCTCTAATGGAATCTTTGCCCCATCGATCCAAAACGTCTTTAATCAGGACTTCTTGCACCCATATTTTAGCAACAACAGTTAGGGGGAGTGCCAAAAACAAGCCCAGAAAGCCAAAAAATGTGACGAAAAACAACTGGGATATTAAAGTGATCGCTGGTAGTAGCGACACTTGATGCGCCATGACAACAGGCGTGATAAAGTTACTTTCTACTTGCTGAATGATAAAATAAAGGATGAAAACGGCAAGGACTTTCCACGGAGCATCTAGCAGAGCGATCGCCATTGCTGGCACAACACTTAGAGTTGGACCGAGATTGGGGATTAAATTTAAAAATCCTGCTAAAATACCCAACGCAAGAGCCGATCGCACGCGAAATATTGATAAGCCAATCACACTCATCAGCCCTACGACACTCATGGCAATGAAAGCACCCGTAACCCATCCCTCTAGAGAGACTTCACATTGATCTAAAATTCCATCAACGCGCCGTCGATAAAAAGAAGGAAACACCCTGACAAAAACTTTGCGGTAAGCCAAAGGATCGGATAAAAACATCCCTGTTAAAACTAAAACCAGCAAAATCTTCAGTACAACTTCCAAAGAACCTGAGACAAAAGCGAAGGAACTTCCTACCACACGGTTAATTATGGGCTGTGCTTCTTTAATTAAGGTATTAATGTCAGGTATATACTGAGTCAGTTGTTGGGGAAGGCGATCTCTCAATTGATCCAACCAGGTATTAAAAAGCTCCAATCCTCTGGGAACTTGTTTTGTCAGTTCTTGAAATTGGTCGGCAAATGGTGGCACAATCAGCCAGAAAAAGCTGATGACTAGAGCGATAAAGACACCAACAGAAAGCAGTACAGAGATTCCGCGTTTGAGCCCTAACTGTTGGAATCGTCGAGCCAAACGATTTAAGGTAGTTGCCAATACAACTGCAGCAAATATCAGTAACAGAGCTTCCCGAATTTGCCATAAAATATACAAAGCAAGAACGATGGCAAGTAAGCCAATCCACTGACCTAAATTCACGCCTGACTCCTGGCTCCTCACGAGCTGCGGTACCTTGAAGCAGTTAGTTTTCCAATTATCAGCTTTTTGCTGACAGCTTGCAAACAAGCTAGCTGATTCTAGCAAGTTCTGTGCTTTCAGGTTGATAAGCTAATTTTGTTTTTGCTTCCAGAGTAAAAGACCCGCCATGATGACCGATGGCAAGAAAACGATAATCAAAGCATTGGTCACTGTTGCTGGAATGAGCGGACTTCCAGGAGCGTACTTAATCAAAACAGAGAGCAAGGCAGAGAAGAAGAATACCTTAAACACAAATCCAAGCTGATTTTGCATAATCATGGCACAAGTACGGCAATTTGTATTGATTTTGTCGTGAAGATACTAAATAGGAGCCGAGCACCCTGTCTTTACAATAATGGTTAATGGTTAGTAGGAACAATATAAGAATGCCAGTAGAAACTAATAAAAAACGTCAAATCAAACCACCAAGGATACGTCAATTTGGTGGTAGCTTGTTGATTCTTTTGACTCTTCTTTTATTACTTAACTTTATTGTTCCCAACTTTTTTGGTCCTAGGTTACCACAGGTACCCTACAGCGACTTTATCACCCAGGTACAAGCAGGTAAGGTCGATCGCGCAATTGTGGGTAATGAGAGCATTGAGTATGTACTTAAAACTCAAGACTCGGATGGGAAACCAGTTCAACAGGTACTTGGTACAACACCAATTGCGATCGACTTGGACTTACCAAAAATTCTTCGTGACAATCATGTAGAGTTTGCTGCACCACCACCCAACCAAAATGGTTGGATTGGAACTCTCCTCAGTTGGGTTGCGCCACCGTTAATTTTCTTTGGGATTTGGGGCTTTCTACTCAATCGTCAGGGAGGTGGTCCCGCAGCGCTTACAGTAGGTAAAAGCAAAGCTCGGATTTATTCGGAAGGCAGCACTGGTGTAAAATTTATTGATGTTGCTGGTGTTGATGAAGCTAAAGCTGAATTAGAAGAAATTGTTGATTTTCTCAAAAATGCCGATAAATACACTCGATTGGGAGCCAAAATTCCCAAAGGTGTTTTGCTTGTAGGACCTCCAGGAACGGGTAAAACACTCCTAGCAAAAGCCATTGCTGGTGAAGCTGCTGTACCTTTCTTTAGCATTTCTGGCTCTGAGTTTATCGAACTCTTTGTTGGTGTGGGTGCTGCACGAGTGCGCGATCTCTTTGAGCAAGCCAAGCAACAAGCTCCGTGTATTGTCTTTATTGATGAATTAGATGCACTGGGTAAGTCTCGCGGCGGTGCTAGTCCTTTCAGTGGTGGTAACGATGAGCGGGAACAAACCCTCAACCAGCTACTTACTGAAATGGATGGTTTTGATGCCAACACGGGTGTTATTATCATTGCTGCCACCAACCGTCCTGAAGTTCTCGATGCAGCATTGCGCCGTCCGGGTCGTTTTGACCGTCAGGTTGTTGTCGATCGCCCTGACAAAATTGGTCGAGAAGCGATTCTTAAAGTTCATGCCAGAAATGTCAAGTTGTCTGAAGATGTGGATTTGGGGAACATCGCTATTAAAACACCAGGATTTGCTGGTGCAGATTTAGCGAATCTTGTCAATGAGGCTGCGCTCCTGGCTGCACGCCAAAATCGACAGGCGGTGATAATGGCTGACTTTAATGAAGCGATTGAGCGTGTTGTCGCTGGTTTGGAAAAACGCTCTCGCGTGTTGAATGAAACAGAGAAGAAAACAGTTGCGTATCATGAAGTGGGTCATGCCATTATCGGTGCTTTAATGCCCGGTTCTGGTAAAGTTGAGAAAATCTCTGTTGTGCCTCGCGGTGTAGGAGCGTTGGGTTATACAATCCAGATGCCGGAAGAAGATCGCTTCTTGATGATAGAAGATGAAATTCGAGGTCGCATTGCAACCCTGTTGGGTGGACGCTCTGCTGAAGAAACTGTTTTTGGTAAGGTGTCAACTGGTGCAAGTGATGACATTCAAAAGGCGACTGACTTGGCTGAACGTTATGTCACTTTGTATGGGATGAGCGATCGTTTGGGTCCTGTGGCGTTTGAGAAGATTCAACAACAGTTTCTGGAAGGTTACGGTAACCCGCGTCGTTCCATTAGCCCAAAAGTCGCGGAAGAAATTGACCGTGAGGTGAAGCAAATTGTGGATAATGCCCACCATATTGCTTTGACTATTCTGCATGAAAATCGGGAGCTATTGGAGCAAACAGCACAGGAATTATTGCAAAAAGAAATTCTCGAAGGTAGCACATTGCGGGAACGTCTTGCTCTGGCAAAAGTACCTGCTGAGTTAGGTGAATGGTTGCGGAGTGGGAAAATATCTGAGGATAAGCCTTTGATGCAAACGCTGTTGGTTTAGGTTTTTTAAGCGCACCCCCGACGCAGACGGACGCAGATAGTTTTCTGTTTCATCTGCGTTTTTTGAAGTTTGTAATTTTGTATTTGAAAGCGATTGCCAAGTCGGATTGCGATCGCTTTTTATTTTATATGCGGTATTAATCAACGAGGTCTAAGAGCTATGAAGCTTATTTTATCTGCATCTTAGCCCTTTTATCGCCCCTTCAGAATTTTTTCTCCTTTCTCTTCAATTAGTGGGTTGCTACCTCAATTTGTAACAAGAAGTAGCAGCCCACTTAACTATATTTTCTATAACCAAGAAACGAGGACATAAAAGCAAGACCGTATCTGTATTCACTTAGACTTTTTACATAAAATTTAACAACAATAAATATTGAAATTATATTATTTAGTGTATTTACTTAAATATCAAAAAAAGCTATTATTTAGCTCTAATAAATCTTTGATAAAATAACATGAATAATAGATGCATATCGACCAGATACTTGCACGCGGTATTGGCTGGGTTTCTGGGAAGTATGGTATTGGCTATATTGAGCCACAAAACCCTTGCTCAAAGTTATATTGTGCCAGATAATACTTTAGGCAATGAATCTTCTCAAATTATATTTAACTTTAGATATGGTGAATTACCATCTGAAATAATTACTGGAGGTGCGACTCGTGGAATTAATCTATTCCACAGTTTTCAAGAATTTAATGTCAGAGCAGGTAGAGGAGCATATTTTTACGTTCCTAACCCCAATATTCAAAATATTTTCGCACGGGTAAGTGGTAATAATCCCTCGGAAGTTTTAGGTGTACTTGGTACGAGCGCAGCATCTGAACCTAATTTATATTTAATAAATCCCAATGGTATTTTTTTTGGTAAAAATGCTCAACTAGATGTCACTGGTTCATTTGTAGCCACTACAGCCAACGCTATTCAATTCCCTGGTGGTGCTGAATTTTCTCGAAATTCAGCCGTTACACCTCAAAACAAATTACTCAGTGTAAATCCGACAGCCTTCTTATTTAATCAAATTGCAAATCAACGTACAAACTCAATTGAACATCGTGGTTATTTAGAAGTCCCTGAAAATAAAAATTTAATACTGCTGGGGGGTAATATTGCGCCTACACAACAATCTACGGGGAATATCTTAACGGACGGTGGAACTCTTTTAGGTGGGCGTGTAGAGATTGGTGGATTAAATGCACCGGGAACTATAGGACTCACAGTTGATGGTAATAAATTAGCTTTAAGTTTCCCTCAAGATACTAAGAAGCCAGATATTTCATTGCAAAATGGATCTGTTATATATGGATTTGGAGATAGAGATACACGAGATATTGTAGTTAATGCAAATAATTTTAATCTAATTAACTTTAGTGGTTTAATAACCTTGACAAATCCCGAACAACTAAGTTCAGAAACTCAAACAGGTAATATTTATATTAATGCCATTGGCAGTGTGAATATAGTTAAAGATAGTACGATTAGAAATTTTGCTTTCACGCTTACAAATGCTCCTAGTATTAATATTACTGCTCAATCTTTGAATATTCAAGGTAGTAAAATTGATATAGCTAGTAATCCCAGTAATCCAGGAAGTATTAATTTACTAATAAAAGATACAATTTCACTATTTGGTAAAGATATTGATGGCAAATCTAGTGTAATCTATAGCTACCTTGGAGATTTGGTACAAAATAACTCAGGATTAATAAATATCATCAAAAGCAGTAATATTAACATTCAAGCAACAAATCTTTTCCTGGCAGATGGTGCAAGTATATTAGCAGGTAGTGTCGATCGGGGCAATGTTGGAGGAGATATTACTATCAAAGCCTTCAATGCAGTTACTTTACAAGATAAAGCAAGAATAGCAACATTTAACAATATAGACTATCCCACAGGAAATATATCAATTATTAGCAATTCCTTAGCTCTCAATAATAATTCTCTTATTTTTACTGAAAATCTGGATACTGGTAATGCAGGAGATATCAACATTGTCAGCCAAAATGTCAATATAGATAAATCTCGCATAATTTCCGGTTCAGAATCGTCTGGTAAAGTTGCTAACGCAGGTAATATTAACATTGATACCGCAAAAATTATTTTAACCAATAGTGGATTTGTAAGAACCGAGTCTAATAATTTGAATCCCGGAGTAAGCACCAAACGTAGGGGTAATATTAATGTTAAAGCTAGTGAGTTAATAAAAATAGATGCTCAAGACCCAATGGCACTTGCGGATCAAGGTACCGGTTTTATCACACGTATCGGGAGTAGTAGGAGTTCTGGAGATATCACATTAAGCACTAAAAATTTGATTGTGAGAGATGGTGGTACAATTAATACGGGCTTTAGTAATAATTTAGGTGGTAATACTGGTAATATAAAAATTGATGCTTCTGAATCAATTCAATTATATAGCTCTGGTAATTATCTGAGTACTATATCATCCACTCTGATAAACAACGATGACACATCTTTTGTCAGTAAAAATGGTAATCTAAATATTAATACTAACCGTTTATATCTCCAAGGAGGGCAGATTTTATCAGCTAATCTTGGTCAGGGAAATGCAGGTAATATCTTAATTTTTACTAATGATAGTGTTTTTATTAAGAAAGGAGATATTGTCTCTGGTAAGATTGGTATAGGTAATGGAGGAAATATTTCTATTTTCAGTAATGATGCCGTAACTGTGGAAAACGGAAGTATATCATCTTCCACTGCGGGACAGGGAAATGCAGGAAATCTTGATATTCAAACAAGAAAACTGAATGTAAGTAACCAGGGTGTAATTAGTTCAGAAGTTATTAAATTCCCAGAACTTTTAATGGGTGGAAAAGGTAAGGCTGGAACTATTCGTATTGACGCCGCTGATGCAGTGATTGTTTCCGGATCGGATACCGACACAGGTAGGGCTGCAACAATAAGTACGGCAACCAGAGTAGGAGCAACTGGTCAGGGTGGAGATATTATTATCAATACAGGTCTTTTTCGTTTAGAAAATGGCGGGCTTGTCAGAGCAGATACTGAAAACTCCAGCAACGGAGGTAATATGACTATTAATGCTCGCTTATTTGAAGCTTTCACTGGTGGAATAGTTTCTTCATTAACTACTGGCAGTGGTAAAGCTGGTAATATCACTATCAATACTGCCAATGATATCACTATTTCTGGGATCAACTCAAAGACGGGCTTTGTTGCGGGTTTACTTACAGGCACAACTCCCAACTCTAGCGGTAATGGTGGGGAAATTTTTCTCACTGCAAATAATTTGAATCTCACTGAAGAAGCGCAGATTTCTGCACGCAGTCAGGGGCTGGGCGATGCAGGTAATATCAACATTAAACTTAGAGAAAATTACATTGCTAATAACGGGACTATCAGTGCTAATGCTAAAGAATCTGGTGGTGGTAATATTGATATCACTGCGAGAAGAATAACTTTGCGAAATGACAGCGATATCCGCACTGAGTTGTCCAGTGGTAACGGTAAAGGTGGTAATATTTTCCTCACTGCCGATACAATCATTACTTTAGAAGATAGCGACATTCTTGCTTTTGCACCAGAAGGGCAAGGTGGCAATATTGCATTTAACACTCGTGCTGTGTTTAATGATTCTCTCTATAAACCTATACAACTAGCATCTGATAGAAATAGCTTGCAATCCCTCAATAATAATGGACGCTCTGATATTAACGCCAGTGGTGCAATTGCAGGAAATATTATTGGTGTGCCTGATATTAGCTTTATCCAAAATGGTCTCACAGAATTACAAACCAATCCCATTGATACTAACACCTTAATTGCTAACAGTTGCATTGCTCGCAGTTCCAAACAAGAAGGCAGTTTTACTATTACGGGGACTGGTGGTTTACCAAATCGTCCTGGTGAAGCTATGGCTTCTAATTATCCCACAGGCGATGTGCAGAGTGTCACGAATAGCAGTGCAGTTAATTCGTGGAAAAAAGGCGACCCAATTATAGAACCACAAGGGGTGTATCGATTAACTAATGGGAATTTGGTGATGAGTCGCGAATGTCGTTGATGTGAAAGCTGGCATATAAATAATTGAGAATAGGTGGCAAGAACCTAAAAAACTAAGTGGACATAAATTCCTATTATCAAGCGTTTAGCAATCCTTTTAAGGATGTAATCCCAAAAGCACCTGCTGAGTTGGGTGAATGGTTGCGGAGTGGGAGGATATCTGAGGATAAGCCTTTGATGCAAACTCTGTTGGTTTAAGTGTTTGAATCGCACCCCCAACGCAGATCTATACTATTTTATCGGCGTTTTCCAAAGGTTGTCATTTGATGCTTAATAGCGATCGCTCATTGACAAAGGCGATCGCTATTCATTTTAATCAACTCGCTTTCCAAACATTACACTGTCATATAACGTTTTTCTATAAGGGAAAGATACTCCAATTCAACTGGAGTAAACACAACCGGGCGCTCTAATAGGAGAAGTATTTCGCGTTCAAATGGATCTAAGTTACACTTTCTCAGCTTTTGCAAGCGCTTGTACACTTGTACTAGCTGGGGTTCTGTCTCCATAGGTACAATCTCAACCTGCTGGTGCTTTAAAGTGTACCTGTACATAATCATAATATCTACGTCTCGCACCCAAATATCAACTGTGCGATCGCTAACAGCACAAATCTTTCCCAATCGATTGTGGATTTGAGTGCGATGGGGAGCAACAATCTTAACTAACGCACCCTCTACTAACTGAAGATGATGGGCTATGTGGAGGTCATAATTGTGTTTGAAATGAATTCCAGAGCGAACATCGTTCTCTAATTCTTCAATGACACCAGTTGAATGAGATAACTGTGTGATTTTCAGAGACTGCTCGGCAAACAGAGGACCATTGTTCATAACTGTTCTACAGTGAGTATCTGTGTGAGTAGAGTCTGTTTTACCAATGTTAGCGGTATTAACAGTGTATGTTTGCTTTCCTCGCTGTACTTTTCTTTCTTTGTTAAGTTTTGTATCTGTGTGATTCACACAGATAGATTTTCGGAGGTGACTGACCATTTGATTGCCCACAAAACACCTTCGAGCGATCTCCCGATCGCTCCATTGACTCCACTCAGGATCGTTCAGCAGTGTGAGAATTGCCCGTCTCTTGTCTTCTCTGGAACGAGGGAGAGCAGGTTTATGGTCGGCATTGGCTCCGACTGAGTACAAAACTGCGTCACGCCTTGAGCCTTGGTAAATCGTGCAAGCGATCGCGTCAGAATCCAGATTGTGATGGGCATGCCACCGATGGAAACCATCGGCTAACCAATAGAATTCGCCGTCATAGAAAACGACGATCGGCTCTAATTGTTGTCTGTCTTCTATTTGTTCTTCTAGCAGTTTGACATGTTGCCAGTTGATAGCTGCTCTTGGCTGAGTTCCACCATCGCGTCGAATTTCATCAAGTGCTAAATACTGAGGCAAGATTTCTTGATTTTCACCAGTTGTCAATAGCAAGTTGATTGAGGTGTCCAATACTCTGTTCATGAGTTCACCTCAAAGCGATCGTGTCTTCGTGCGAGTCTGGCTTGAGCTTTTTTATTAGCTTCAAGCCCCTGGTGGTTTGGCAAAAAGTCAAACTTTGTTTTTGCTCTATGTGTCATCATGGTTATAAATCGTAAAAAACTACCGCCCCGTCCTTGTTATTGGTCGGGGTTTTTCGTCAGATTCATCAGAATTGACAAGCTCGTTTTTTTCGCAATGTCACGATGCACTCGCCTTGTTAGGGAGGACAGCGTTATGAGATTATTGATTTAGCTAGCCCGTTAGGAGCCTCACAGGATAAAAAGTGCAGTGTATGGAATTTTCACTACTGTTGTTCGATCGGCGTATCTATTATAGGAGTGCAAAATAGAAAAGTCAATTGTATAACAGATAATATAAATAGAAAGTTGATATTATTAAGGAAACAAGACCAAGCATGGCAGGGGAAAAGTACGCACCAGGAGAACATCCTAACAGCAAAGCTAATCTCATTTACCACGAAGGTAGACCCAAAGCTTTTGGTGCAAAAAAATTAAAACGAAATCTAAGTGTTACTGAAGAAGGGTGGGAAGGGCTACAGCCAATAATCAAAGAAGCTGGCTGCTCCAGTGTATCAGAGTTTTTGGAAAAATTGGGCAGGGGACAGCTGAAGGTTTCTGCATGAGGCTAGGAAAATCATTCTTTCCTAACCCCTCACCCCCTACTTAGAAATCCCTAACTCCTCTGCCAGATTTTAATCGTTTTATCTAAACTCCCACTGACTAAAAGTTCTCCAGAACTTGTGAATGCAACTGCTGTGACAGTGTGTGTATGACCTGCAAAAGTACCCAGTAATTCACCTGTTTCTAGATGCCACAACTTGATGGTTTTATCGGCACTGCCACTGGCGATAATGTCTCCGTCAGGACTGAGTGCGATCGCATACACGCCATCTCTATGTCCTTTCAGAGTCCGCAGTAATTCTCCAGTTTCTAAATGCCAAATTTTAATCGTTTTATCGCGACTGCCACTGACTAAAATTTTGCCATCTGCACTTGTTGCCAAAGCACGAACGATGTGAGCGTGACCTGTCAGCGAGTGTACTAACTCTGAGTCAAAAGTTGGGACTCCACCCCTTTGACGGGAGATCCGCCACACTTTGATTTTGCGGTAGCTACCGGTGATGAGTGTTTTGCCGTCAGAACTGAGAACTAGGGAATGGGCTGCAGTATCATCTAAAGAGAGAGCAGTCGTCACCTGACGTTCTGTCAAATCCCAAAACATAATTTTGCGATCGTCTCCCCCTGTTGCTAATGTCTGCCCATCAGGAGTAAAGGCAACGCAGCGTACCATTCCATTATGCTTGTGCATAATATCTATTAAGTCTTGTGCGCCTACGTGCCAAATTTTGATAGTAGAGTCTGCACCCCCACTGACCAAAATTTGTCCGTCCGGACTGAAAGCCAGAGCATTCACTTCATCTACTAAACCGGAAACAGTCCAAGGATATTCTGATAAAGTCCCTACTAATTCACCTCTGGTTAAATCCCACAGCTTGGTCTCTCCACGGCTACCACTGGCTACTATAGGTAAAGCATCACCTTTATGACCCCTGTAGCTAAAAGCAAGACAATTAATTCCCCGAATATGCCCCTTTAGGGTCTGCCAGCATTCCCAGTCTCCAATTATACTTTTTAGAGTATGCTCGGGCGGAAGTGTTTGTGTAGTTTCCGCTATGGCAAAGTCGTCTAATATTTGTCTTGTGTCTTTTTTAGTAGATAAAGATTCTAAATACCAACCCAATCCCCCAGCGTATAGTAAATGACTTGGAGTGATATGAAGCTTTGGCTCGCTCAACTCAATGTGTTCCGTTGGCAGAAAACCTGCGATGACTGCTTGTTTTTCGTAGCCTCGTTTACCTGTAAAAGGATAAAATAAGCACAGGAAAAGCAGGACTTTGTGATTTTTTAAATCCTCTTGGGTGATAGACCATCTTATTTTGTCTTTTTTTATACCATTAAAGCTTTCTCCATCAGCAGCATGAACTTGAATACTGACTTTGGGGTTGCTGGCAAGTATGTAATGAAATTTACTTTCTCCACGTAAATTGCCTTCATCGTCCAAAACCATATTTTTGACAACATCTTGAGGTACTTTTTTAATTTGTTTCCCCAAGCGATCGCTTATCACGCGGTCTACAATTTGCTCTCGAAGAAGGTAATCTTCTGCTTGTTGCTGAAAGTATTGTGGAAAAGGGATTGCCCAATCAGGAGGCTCGGGATATTCAGGCGGTGTAGCAGGGGGATTTTTGGCAACAATTTCTGCTTGTTGGCGAGCAATTTCCAGCAGTTTTGCCAATGATTCGCCCCAAAAAGCCATAATCTCGCTGTGGCACCCTTTGACTTGACTTTCTAACAAAGACAAGTCGTAAGTTTTAGGTTTTTTTACTCTTTGAAGGAAATCAGCTTGTTGGGACTTGAGCAAGCTAATCCAGTCCATTTGAATTGCTGGGGGGCAGTGTTGCATACCTACGTTATGTTATGGCAGGGCAATCGCTAAGTTAGTGTATCAACTGTGGTTCGTCAAAAATTCAGTAATTCCAGTAGTTAATTTAACACAATCATTTGTATGTGTAGATACCAAATGTTTTGTTATTTGAAACCGACTGCTATGTGCTACGGTGATGGGTTTTGCCTCCTCATAAGAATGTAATGGTTGTTAATTCTAGCAACTCAGAGAACAATATACTGTTTCTCAAGAAGCATTTTTGCCTAAAACTATGTTTTCAAAATTCAAGGTGAGGGGTTAGGGGCTAGGGATGGGGAATTTTCCCCTAAATGAGTTTTTAGCAGATAGATGATGAAAATAACAGTATTCCTTGATAAAGGAAACCCTTATAAACCAAACCACTGATGGACGGACGAGTACATTGGACAACAACAGGCTTGGAGCTATGACCTGATAACGGCAATCGTTACGAAATTATTTATGGAGAGCTGTTTGTGACGAGAGTACCACATTCGGGACATCAAAAAACCAGTGACCCATGACCCGGTCAAGAGTCTCTTACTGAATCTTGACCATAAGGAGCGATCGCTTGCAACACGTTTTGCAAAAAACGCTTCACTGTACGCTCTTATTTCCACATTTAGTTAAATTCTATGCAACTTCATCAGCCCTTATCTTTATCTTTCGATTTTTTGAGATAAGCTTTCGCCCAAGCGTACCGTTCGCTATTTTTTTTGAGTAAGTATGCTGCTGCAGTATGTCTTTTTTCTTCATCTTTTGTATTCTTAACCACTCGCTTGATTTCATCATCGATATCTTCAGTTTTAGCACCACGTTGGATTGCTTCTTTAAACCAAGAATCTCCATTCGGATAATCACCTTTGTCATAGGCAATAGCTCCCATTAACGTGTAAGGCTGATAACTGAGCGCATGATATTTCATAGCTTTTCTCGCGCAACTTTCAGCAGCATCTAATTTGCCGATATCTCTGAATGCTGCACCTCTAGTTACTAAAATTGCTGATTTGAGAGTATTGTCTTTTACGTGGTTTAAGTCTAAGTCAGTTAATTGTAAAGCTTGCTCTGGTTCGTTTGCTTTACGCCAATAACTACTGGCAGTTGGAATATGCCATTTATTTCCCGTGTGCTGAAATTCTTGTACATAAAACTCTGCTTCAATGGTGTAATATTTTAGAGCAACTTTTCCATCACGAGATAATAAATCTTGTTCTACAAGTTGGAAAAATAGTATGGGGTCTAATCTCTCGTTTCTCTCCAGTTTTAGTAAAATATGATAGAATGGATGTAATGTTAATTTATTGACCAAATCTATTAAACCATACTTTTTCTTGAGAATGGTAAAATGATGTTTTTGAAAAATATTAATAATATCTTCATAGCGATTGTTTTTCAGCCATTCAATTTCTACTTCATTTAGAATTTCTCCCGATTTTATTTTAGACTTCAGAACACAAGCGTATTGTTGATTTGCAATCGCGATCGTTTCAGTCAGTTTTCGATTCCTCAGAAAGTTAAGATCTTGTTCGCTTAACTTACTGTCTAACTCAAGCCTTTTGAGAACTTTATACAGGTGGCTCTTAGGAGAGCAATCGTCATATCCTGTAGCTTGATACTTAACTTTTAAGGCAGCAAATTCTCGTGCTTTTTCTAATTCTTGAGCCATAGCAATTGTTTCGTGAAGCCCTTGCTGTTCCAGCCAGCGAACCTCTGATTCACTTAAGTTATTGTTTTCATCAATTTTTTGTAGTAGGGAATATAATGGACTTACTAATGATAAATTATCGATACTTTTTGCTTGATATTTATCTATTAAGTAGGCAAATTTATCCTTTCTTTCTGACTCTTGTTGTTCAAAAATTTTGGCAGTATCCAAGAGTTGGTTATTTAGGAGAAAATTGTATTCGACCTCAGTTAAACGTTCTGATAAATCTAACTTTTTCAGTATTTTATACAGGATACTATCAGAATAGGAACCTTGATATTGAGTGGCTTTATACTTAGACTTAAGTTGAGCAAATCGCTCAATGTCCTGAGCGATCGCATTCGTCCGAAATAGACTATTTGAACTTAGCCAATGAACTTCTTCAGAAGTAAGAGATTGTCCTGATTCCATTTTCCAAAGAATGAAATACAGGGGACTAGATTGCCAAGGAGTATCATGATTTGTAGCTTTGTACTTGGACTTTAATTGTGAAAATTCTACTTCTAATTTGACAAAATCTTTTAATTTATTTTCTTGTTCTTTACATATAAATTCTAGTTTTTGCTCTTTCAACCATTCAAGCTCTAATGTATTGAGTTTAATTCCTAAGTCAACTTTTCTCAGTATAAGATACAGAAGACTGGTAGGGGATAAATCTTGATATTGAGTTGCTTGGTATTTAGACTTGAGGGTAGTAAAGTGTTTAATCCGGTTTCGGTCGTCTTTATGCATATACTAGCACCCGCTATACTACTGAAAGTTACGTGTCAATCGCTACTATAGCAACACTAATAAAAAAGGGCGAGATCGATACCCTCTCTCCCTTCTCTCCTTTGTGTTCCCCGATCGTGTAAATTTGTGTAAAATCCTACCAGATATCAATCCTGGTATTTTTGCACCCATTGGGATGCTTCCCCTTGACCTAAGTTTCCCGAGCCGCATTCTTAATTTCTTCAAAGTCAAGTGTGCAGTTTTCTGCCTGGACTGCTATTTATTCCTTCATTACAATCAGAAGCACGTATTGCAAGAAAGCTGCTAGTAGTTAGTTGCTACTAATTAGTAACTAAACCGTTGCTGCTGTCCGCATTAAATCGCTATCCACTATCTACTAACGGTTAGCGGTCTTCAGCTAGAACATCTTAACAATTCATGAGTTAAGTGAAGGCTCAGTTACAGATATTATGAGTAATCGTACTGCATTTACTGCCGCAATCAAGAGTATGCAAAAGAAAATGATGACAATAAACTTCAAAGATTTGATGATGAGCCAAGATTTACCACAGCGAGCAACGTTAAAACTTCTTGTCATTGATGACCACCAGTTAATTTTAGGTGGCACCCTTGATGTGTTGCGCCAACAGTACCCAACGGCTGAATTCCTCACAGCTAAAACTGCACAAGATGCTGTTAACCAATTATTAAACTCTCAGCCCGATCTGGTTGTTGTAGACCTTTCGATTCCGGAAAAACCAGGGATGACAGCCCAAATTGATACGGGTTTGCAACTTTTACAAAACTTAATGAAAAACTATCCCAATCTTAATCTTATGGTGCAAAGCAGTTACGTTAAGGCTTTAGCACGAATCAGACACGATATAGATAATCATCAAGGAGGGTTTACAGTCTCTGATAAAGGGCTTTCCGAACAGGAAATGTTAACTCGAATACACCTTGCTATTGAGGGAGGAACTCATACACGAGATTTAGGAAGAAGAATAGAAGTTAAACCGGAGTGGTTAGAGCTTTTGAGGTTGGCTTTTGAAGAAGGATTAACAGATAAAGCGATCGCAGACAGGATGGTTGTGGCTGAACGCACGGTACGCAATTACTGGACTAAAGTCCAAGACGTTTTGGGTGTTTACCCTGAAGACTGCAAGAAAGATGGCAAGAATATCAGAATTGAAACTGAAATTAGGGCTAGAGAAGAAGGTTTGATTGATTAGGTTACTAAGAGTATGCAGCCTGGTATTTGGAAGTTATTAAAAGAAAAATTTACTATTTGGCGTCTGGGAGGACGCCTGGGATTAGTTGTTGTTTTATTGGTCATAATAGCTCGTCTGAGCGGTTGGCTGCAATTCTTAGAGTGGGGAATTTTTGATACTTTTCTAAGTTGGCGTCCCTACGAATCAATAGATGAACGAATTTTGATTGTTGGTATTAATGAAGCTGATATCGAAAGTGTAGGAACATATCCAATACCGGATGGAGAAATCACTGAAGTTATTAAAAAAGTGCAGGTTGACAAACCGATAGCAATTGGACTTGATATTGCAAGAAATGTACCCGTAGAACCCGGTAATACGGAACTTGCCGAATTTGCAAAGCGAAGCAAAAAATTGATTGGTATTGAGAAAATCTTGCTACCCGGTCGATTTTCTTCAATACCAAATTTACCTTCTGAACAAGTTGGGTTTTCGGATATTATTCCCGATAAAGATATTAAATACAGGCGCATTCTCCTTGGAACACCAAATCCCTTAGATCCAGATGACTATAAATTTTCTTTTTCTCTGCGTTTAGCAGAAGCTTATTTATCTCAGAAAGGTATTCCTCTTGAAAATGGAAAACTCGATCGCCATGCAATCAGGTTTGCCAATACTGAACTTCCCCGCTTTTTGCCCAACTTTGGTGGGTATGTGGGAACTGATGCAGGAGGGGTTCAAGTTCTTCTCAACTTTCGTAATGGGAAAGAAAGATTTAGAACAGTATCGCTTCACGATATCAAAACGGGAAATTTTCAGCCCGAATGGATACGCGATCGCATTGTCATGATTGGTATGACAGCTATTAGTGCTCCTGACTTATTTAGTACCTCAGCAGTTTCTGGATTGCAGCTTCACGGACAAATTTATGGAGTTGAATTTCATGCTCATGCTGTCAGTCAAATTATTAATGCTGTTTTGGAATCACGACCACTCATAAAAACTTGGTCGGAGGAGTGGGAATATATATGGATATTAGGTTGGGGTTTCATTACCATTAGTCTGAATTTGACGATCGAATCCCCGTGGCGCAAGCTGTTTGCTATTAGTGTAATTAATATTGGTCTAATTACAATAAGTTATTATGTATTGCTTGTTTGGGGTTGGTGGATACCTGTAGCACCAATTTTATTAATTTTAGGAATAAATTTTGTTGGTTTTCTTAGTGCTTGCTATCAATACGAACAATCGTTAAAAGCTCAAATCGGGATACGACAACACACTATTGAGATGGCATTTACAGAAATCCACAATGGACCATTACAAACCTTAGCTGCGCTATTAAGGAATGTACAAAATCACGATTTATCTAAAGAAGAATTACTAACTGATTTAAAAAATTTAAATTTAGAAATTAGAGATATTGGTGAATACTTAACACAACAAACTCTGAATCTAGAAGAAAGCCTTCGTTTGGGAAGTGGCTTAAAAATAGATTTAAAACGTCCAATTCATGAAATTTTCTATGAAGTATACAGTAGTACTATTGAACGAAATCTTCCCTACTTTCAAACCCTCAAAGCCAAAGTTCGCTCCTTTGAACCTCTCGAAGAGCAATTTTTAACTATTGAACGCAAGCGAGAACTTTGTCAATTTCTTGAAGAAGCTTTATGTAATGTTGGAAAACACGCTAAGGGAGTTACGCGTTTGTCTGCTACAGGAACAAAACAACAAGGATGGTATAGTCTAAAGATTAAAGATAATGGATTGGGTATCCGTTCCAACTATGAAAGCAAAGGAACCAAAGATAGTAAAAATTTAGCAAAACAACTAGGAGGATATTTTAACCGAGAGCGTGCAACTCCTAAAGGAACTGTATGTGAGTTAACTTGGCCTCTTGCTGGTAGCAGGAGTTGGATTTCAACAATGAAGTTTAGGCTGAAGGCTTATTTCCAGAGAAAATTGAGATTTTTGACAAAAACTTTTCAACGCAGCGTATGAGCAATCAACTTTTAAACCCCTGGTTAGTAACTGGCTGTGTCCTGACCATATCTTTAACGACGGCTTCCTTAGCTATAGCGCGTTACGTACCTCCTCGCGATCAAAAACCTCCTGGTGAGTATTCTCGAACAGGAGGTGGAAGGGGATGTCCGGAAGATAAGATACCCTTAACAATACTTGCTCCTAAAAAACATATTGGCGAAACAACTTCTCGTTATCCTACATTTGCTTGGTTTGTCTCCAATTCTTATGAAGTAGACTTCCGAATTTTTGAGTTTGATGCCAATAATCAACCCTCAAAACCAATAGGTAAACCAGTACTATTGCCAAACTCTTCAGGAGTTAACAAGTACTCCTTACCAGAGAATCAGCAAGGGTTAACTGTAGGGCAAAAATACCTTTGGCAAGCTGCAATCAAGTGTCAGCAAGGATATTTAGTAGAAAGGGCAGAGTTTAAGGTAGTAGAAATGCCTGCTTCTTTATCAAAAAAACTTTCTATGACAGAAGATGCAGCTAAAAAAGCAGACTTATATGCTGAAGCAGGTTTGTGGTATAACGCTCTAGATGAAGCTCTTAAAGTTTCTCAGGAGAAAAAAATAGCAAAGATAGTTACAACTCTTCTGCAAGACCTAGTAACATTAGAAGAACCTAGTAGAACAGACAAATTAACTGATGCCGAACGTCAAGAGGTGCAGAAACGAGGCGATCTCTTAAAGCAAATTGCCGATAGCAATCCATCAAATTAATTTTGATAAGTAAGTTGGCTCAGATCCCTGACTTCCGTGAGAAGTTAAGGATCTGGCTCCTCACAGCCCATTGGCTGCTATAATTTAGACAAGTAGCGATAAGTTCAATACAAGGCTACTCAATACTAAAGTTGACTTGTTGTCAAAAATTGCCCGTTTAGGATAGGGTAGAAAGAGTATTTTCTCCAAGAGTTATTAACGAGGGAAAACTATGCTTAGTGAAATTAGGCAAAAGGCAATTGTTAAGCCCGGAGGTATAGTAGAAATCTCGTCTTCGGAACTTCCATCAGGCGCAATTGTAGAAGTTATTGTACTTTTAGAGTCAGACTCAGAGAAACCAGAAAAATCTTTGACTAGTTTTATTGGATTGGCTAAAGGTAACTTTGCCACACCACAAGAAGTCGATTTGTTTATTCGGAACGAGCGAGATGCATGGGAATCATAGATGCTATTCAAGGTAACAGAGTTTATCTTGATACAAATATCTGGATTTATGCTTTAGAAGGATATCCCGAATATTTTCAAGATTTGACTCAGCTATTTCAACGAATTACTCAAGGTGATTTGACTGCTGTCACGAGTGAATTGTCATTGGCTGAGGCATTAGTAAAACCTTTTCAGAATCAGAACTTAAGACAACAACAGATATATAAACAATTTATCAGTAACTCAAAAAATTTATCAGTGATTTCTATTTCTCGCGATATTTTAATAGAAGCCTCGCAATTACGTGCCAATGTCAACATCAAATTACCTGATGCAATTCACGCCGCAACAGCAAAGTTAACACTGTGTTCAACTTTCTTAACCAATGATAAACGCTTTCAAAGTGTCCCTAATATATCAGTGGTGTTGCTCTCTCAAACTTATTCTCCCTAAAATCGATCAAAGCCAATTTCCGATCGTAATGAATGGTGCCCAGTAAGCAGGATTATCATATTGGTCGTTAATATCTTCTATTTTTTTAGCCTGAATTAATTTTCGTTGAGCTGCACTCAACGCTTGTGCTTTACTCATTCCTGATTTGATGCCACTATAAAATTCAGTCATCAATTTTGACGTTGATGCATCTGAAACCGACCACAAAGTTGCTAAAGCGCTTCTTACTCCAGCTTGCACTGCGACACCAGCTAAACCAAGAGAAGCACGTTCATCTCCCAAAGCTGTTTGACAAGCAGTTAACGCAAGCAATTCTACTGCACGAGAACCGCCATTGATTTGACGGAGTGAAGCTTCTAACTCATTAATCGTGAGTTTGTAGCCGTTTCCAGTTACGATAAAAGTGTCTTCTGGAATTGTACCAAACTGAGCATGAGTCGCAATGTGAACAATTGGATAAACTGTTTTATTTAGTTCTCGATCTAACTTTTCTCGATTAAATTCTTCATTAATTAGCGGTTTATTGTCTGGAAATTGCTTCTTTAACGTATCAATTTCATATTGGACATTGGGTAATGCAGAGTATGTTGTTCCATCAACTTCTACTTGTTTAGTCAAACCCAAAATCAAGGCTCGCTTTTCTAGCTGATTTAGAGCTTTAGGTGCGGTTAATTTCAAACTAGGAGTGTTGGCAAGATCGTAATTCTCTACTAAAAATTTCTTTTGTTCCTTGTCATAGAGGGCTGCCATTGGAATAATACGTAAGATACCATCTTGAACGAAAACTAATGTTTTTATCTGTTCTTGTTTCAAATTATCTTTAAAAGGACGAATAAACCAATCATACAAATTTTGTGCATGAGTACTGTCGTATTGACCTGGATTTAAAATTCCTTCTTCAAGACCCTGACGAAATTTCTGAATTTCCGTTATTACATTTTCCCTGCTTTCTTTTATCCACTGAAGCTTTCTTTCTCCACTTGGTAAACTAAGTAGAATAGCTATGTTCTTGTCTAGAAAAATAGAACTAAAGACAGCAGTGCTCTTTCCTAAAAGTTCATCTACATTTTTGTCATTAGTGACTGTTAATATACAGTCGTTACCAAAGAAATTTTGTAATTCTGCCAGTTTTAAAGAATCAATGGTTTCAAGTGCATTCTTTAATTGTTCTTTGCGATTTTCAGTATTAGACGATGGTAATGAAGCTTCTTCTAGCCTTAATTGTGCTAACTCAAGATAAAGAGGCTTAATAACATCCTGAAAATCAAATTGTAAATCTCGTTCTGCTGAGAGAATGTCGCTGCGAATTTGTTCTAAAAGAGTGTATGCTCGTTGGTATGATGGTAATGCTTCTGACTCTTTGTCTTGTGCTTTCAAAATGCGTCCCCTTTGCCATTCCCACAAATACACACTATCTCTGGCTTGCATCTTTTGGTCTGCTGACCACAATGCTTTTTGAGTGAAGTCTAAAGCTTGTTTATATTCCTGACGACATTCATAGAAATGACCTAGCGATCCAAAGGCAAAAGACTGAGAACGAGAATCTTGCAACTTTTGCGAAGTTTCTACTGCATTTAGGAGCAGTGAGTTTGCTTGTGACTCTGGTAGTCTTCTCTTTGAAGAGCATGCAATTAATGACGATGATGCATCTTTTGAATTCTCAGGTAAATTAGCTAAATCTATTGCGGCATAGATTTTATTTCGAGATAATGGTAATTTGTCAAGCAGATTTAAAGCTGCTTGTATGTGAGTCTCAGATTGAGAGTTTTCCCGTGTCGATTTTGGAGACGCGGAGGTCAAATTTTTCTCATCTTGAAGATGGCGATCCAGTTGAATTAAATTTAGCAATACTTGCATTTGACCGACTTTATCGTCTTGCTGACGGGCAAGGCGCAGGCTAGATTGAAAGGAGTCCCATGCTTTTTTGTAATATGCGATCGCATTTTTCTGAAACTCATTAGCCTTGGAGATACCCAATTGCTTTGCAGAATCAGCACGAATTTTCTCCCGTTGTGCCTTATTTAAGTAAGCATTACCCAGACTATTTAAGACTTTTGACTTGTAAACTGGCTCTGTAATTTTCTCTGCTTGCTCTAAATGCTTAATAGCGTCGTCATACTTACCCCTCAGACGGTAAGCTTCTCCCAAACTTCCGAGTGCAGCAACTTCACCAAGCTTATCTGTTTGCTGGCGGGCTATTTGTAAAGCGCTTCCTGGCAAACAATTTGATTGTTCTTGCGGTTTTGTGTCAGATTTTGGTTGCTTCTCAGGTATACCACATAGTAATGCGATCGCTTTCCCTGGTTGTCCCAAATTACTATAAGTTTGTGCCTGTTCGGTCAGCATTCGCCCGTATTGTTGCAAGTTTCCAGAGTTGCGGTAGTACTTTGTCACCTGTTCCCAATAGCTCAGTGCTTCTTCACTATCTCCCAACTGCTGATAGGCTCTTGCCAAGTTTTCACTAACAATGGCTTCGTTGTTTTGATTTTTGCTTTGTTGGTAGAAATTTAAAGCTGTTTTCCAGGGTGCGATCGCACCTCGAAAGTCTGCTGCTTTGTATCGCTCAATACCTTGCTGCACGAGTTGGCTGGCATCGGGAGTTTGAGCGATTATGCTTTCAATTTGAGCAAAAGATAAGCAAAAGACGAGACTAACAAGAAAGAGTGTCCCTAGGACTTGATGTTGAGTAGACTTGCGATACGGGTTTAGCACAGGCTTACTCCAGCAGTAGATGACATATAAATTACCAGCTTTTTCTGTGTTTACAACTAATTAGCAAAATTTTTTGACAAAATACTGGTTGTTGCACGAGATTCGGAGAAGTCGGGGTTCTGAATCAACACGCAACTAAAGCTTAATCAAGTTTCAAAAGTTCTTACAAGAATAAGTCCTGCAGCAATAGTTGCAGAAAACAGCAATGTAAGATCGATTATGCAATTTCTCATTCTGAAGTTAGCAAATCTACAGGCAGAATATAGTGAATGATTTTTCAAAAATTTTTTCGATGATGCTCATCAAAGATTAAATTTTGTCTTTTCAAGCTAATTGCAGAGCTTTTGTATCTTCTTTGTAGAAATTAACATTCTTTACTAAGCACAAGCTTGCCATTTGGCAATTGGTATACCCCAGCTGGTTCGATAATTGGGTCGCCAATTTGCCAACGTCGTTCTTGTGTAGGTAATTTTGTTGACTCTACTTCACTAGATACTGGTTGCACATCTCCAGTGGAATAGGAAGGAAGTGAAGCATCACCGGGGCGTGTTGGTAAACCACCAGAACCGGTGATGAAGAAAGAACCGTGTTGTTGTTGATTTCTACGGGCTATGCAACTATTGGCGATAAGAGTATTGGTGTCGATGGCGTTTTGGGGAAGTTCGCCGAGGTTGTTTTGAATAGAACTATTGTCGGGGGAGTTAATATTGATAATGCCAGAAACACCATATCTTGAACTAGCAGTAATATCGCTTTCTTTTGTTTCCTGAGAACGAAATTCCGTGCCAAATATTCCTTGAGTGTTAATTTGAACTCTGCCACCGTTGCCTTCAAAGGCATTGGCTCTGATATCACTGTCTTCGTTGGGAATGGCAATGATAAATTTTGAGTTGATATTTACGTTACCACCATTGCCCTGTTCTCCGGCGGTTGCAGACACAAGGCTTCCACGACGTAGTAGCAGTAAATTTGCATTATTAATGAAAATGTTACCACCATCTTGGGATGTTGTTTCAGCGATGATTTTGGCGTTGTCTCTCAGTTCGGCTCTATTGGCATTAACATGAATCTCACCAGCAACACCACTACCTTGACTGTTGACAGAGATTTGGGCGCGATCGCTCACATTTAATTGCCTAGCATTTACTTGAATATTGCCACCGCGAGCGGAAGCTGTTGAGGTTGTGTTGGCAAATAGTCCGCTAGCTGCGCCTTGATTCTCAAATATTTTATCTTGCTGTGATGGTTGATAAGTTGGATCGATACCAGAGAGAATTATGCGATTGCTATTCAGGCGAATACTACCAGCTTGCCCTTGATTAGTTGCTGTTGTAATAATTTGTCCGCCTTGGGTGGCTTCAAAGCTATTAGAATTAATTGTTACATCACCACCTTGAAAACCAGAGGAGGTTTGAGCATTAACTACCGCACCGTTAGTAATTTGAAAAGTATCAGCGTTAACGCTAATTGAACCACCTTGTCCGTTTGCATTCCTTAAAGTTGCACTATACAGTCCACTCGAAAACTCACTTATATCATTCTTACCATTCAAAAATATGCGATTTCGAGCAGTAATATTAATATTTCCAGCTCTACCTTGTCCAAAGGTGGTAGTGCTAAGTAATGCTCCATTAGTAACAGCTAATGATTCTGTATTAACACGAATATTACCTCCATTGCCAGTACTATTATTTGCAACAATACTGAAAGCCGCACTGTTCAATCTACTATCTTCAAAGCTTCGGAAGCCGTCAAAGGATATGTTTTCACGAGCGTTGATAATAAGATCGCCAGCATCGCCTGTTCCAAAAGTACTAGCTTGAAGTTGACTGCCATTAGCGACAGATAGCGAACCAGTATCAATGCGAATTATTCCACCTTTGCCGTTACCAAAACGCCCAGGATTAGAAACATTGCCAACAATATTTGAGATAATTGCTCCTTTATCCAAGGATATGCGATCGCGAGTATTGATAAAAATATTGCCCGCATCTCCTTCGCCTTGAGTACTAGCTCTAAGTTGAGAATTCCCTGTAAGAGATAGGAATGCTGCATCAATATGAATATTTCCACCGTTACCTTTTCCACCGTTATTACTTGTAATCACCTGTGCCCCATTATCAACGGAAAGACGGCTTGTATTTATCTCAATATTCCCACCTTTACCTACTGCTGTTCGCTCTACACTAGTAAAGGCAGAACTAGGAATTTGTCCTGTTGAATTTATTCCATCAAACAAAACAAAATCACGAGCATTAATCAAAATATTTCCAGCATTACCTCTGTTTCTAGTACCTGTTTGAAGTTGAGCGCCATCAGTGACTGATAGCGAACCTGCTTGAATCTTAATATCACCGCCGTTGCCTTGCCCAGTTAATTCAACAGTACTCAAAACACTACTTAATAAGTTACCATTCTTACTGGTTCCAGCAAAAGACACTTCATCCTTGGCATGGATAGTTATATTGCCTGCGTCTCCCATACCCCATGTAGAGACTCTTAGTTGAGCGCCATTAGTCAGCGTAAGTGAGCCAGTCTCAATCGCAATGTCGCCACCTTTACCCAATCTTTGAGGATTGAAAATCTCGCTAAAAATACCGCTAGGAAATAACCCATTTGCACTTGCACCATTGGTCGTGACACGCTCGCGAGCAGTAATCCACACGTTACCTGCTTTTCCTTCTCCAAATGTACTAGCTTGAATTTGTCCCCCATTGAATAGAGATAAGGAACCTGAATTAACTTTGATATCACCTGCAATACCTGAGCCAATGGAGCGATTATAAAACCCACTGTTGGGATTGTAACGCCAGCTAATTTCGGGTATTATAGCTGCACGTTCAGAAAAAATGGGGTCGCTACCTGAAATAGTGACGCTAGCGTCACCATTAACAGTTATCTTACCTGCTTGTCCGCTCCCGTCAGTACTTGCCTGCAATTGTCCACCGCTAAGAGCTTCCAAAGAATTCGTATTGATGGTGATGTTACCCCCATTTCCGGTAGCGCTCGTGCGACTATCTAAAACTGCTCCTTCTAAAATACGGAAAGCGGAAGTATCAACAGTAATATTTCCTCCCGAATTTCCAGATTCAGTAAAAGTTAGAATTGCGCTAGGACGACCAGTAGTATTAGTGCTACCAGCGATATTCACAGCATCAGTAGCACGAATTTGAACATTACCCGCATTACCTTTGCCTTTGGTAACAGCAACTAGTTGCGCTCCATTTGTTAGAGAAAATATACTTGTGGCAATGCGAATATCTCCCCCTTGTCCGATGCCATTTTCCCCCACACTCGTAATGATGGCACTGTTGAAATTTTTTTCATCAGGGTCGCTACCATCTAGCAATACACGATCGCGTGCTTCAACAATCACATTGCCAGCCTTACCCGTTCCATAAGTTCCAGATGTTAACCTTCCTCCATTTGTTAAAGAAAGCGTACCAGTAGAGAGATTAATATCTCCCCCCTGTCCAGTGGCTCCTGTTTCCACGCTGCTAAAAATATTTGCCGTATCTACAAAAACAGAGTTAAGCGCATTAATCCTAACATTACCTGCACTACCCTTTCCAAGGGTAGCAGTAGTTAAAATTGCATCCTTAAGATTAAAAGAGCTAGTGAAGATGCTGATGTCTCCCCCTTTACCATCACCAGTTTCTTCTACAGTGCTAGAAATAATTGCTGAATCTACTGATAGAGTGTTCTGTGCATTAATAATGATATTCCCTGCATTACCTTTTCCCTGAGTGTCTGCATTTAGCTGCCCCACATTTAACAATAGGGAGTTTGTATAAATGCTAATATTGCCACCCGTACCAATGCCTGTTTCCTCTATTTGACTAAGCAAACGCCCCCCCTTACTTAAAGAAACGTTATTTCTAGCTTCAATCGTGATATTTCCTGCATCGCCGTTGCCATACGTAGTGGTAGAGAGTACTGCTCTATTAGTAACAGAGAGGTTCCCCGTTTTGATATTAATATTTCCACCCTTCCCAGCAGCTGGTCCCCATACACTATTGAAAACATTTGCATTATCAAAAGAAGCTCTATCTTGCGCTTCCAGCAAAATATTGCCTGCATCTCCAAAATTAAGGGTACTAGCATTGAGAGTTGCATCATCAGATAATTCTAAAATTTTAGTAGAGATGCGGATATCGCCTCCCTTTCCTCTGCCAGTTCGTTCCACACGGCTGGAAACACTAGTATCATCGCCCTTAAATGTTACGCGATCGCCTACCTCTATTATGATATTGCCCGCATTGCCGATACCAAACGTGCTAGAAGCCATTTGAGCACCATCAGAGAGTTCCAGGATATTGGTAGAGATACGAATATCACCTCCTTGACCCTCTGCTTGTCGGTTATTATTTCCTCCTAAACTGCTAAAAATAGCTGTATTGCTGAAGTTGGTTGCGCTATTACCTGTAAGAGAAATGCGATCGCGTGCCTCAATTACAATATTTCCTGCATTTCCAACACCAAGTGCAGGAGTTATTAATTGAGCGCCATCCGACATTTCCAAGGTATTAGTGGAAATGAGGATATCACCTCCCTCACCCCTACCAGTTGACCTGACACCACTATCAACAGTCGTGTTATCACCACTAAATACAACGCGATCGCGAGCATTTATGTTGATGTTCCCAGCATTTCCAACTCCAGAGGTTCTGCTTATCAAACTTGAATCGCCCAGTACGAACAACGAGGCAGATGTGATATTTATATTGCCGCCATTACCTGTTTCACCTGGACTAACATCGCTGCGAATAGAACTATCAGATTCAAGCCTAACAGTGCCTGAAACATTTATGGTAATATCTCCCGCTTGATTGTTTGCTAAACCGACATCACCAATAATTCCTGCAAAAATGTTGCTACCTGCCAAAATATCTAAATTTTGAGCGTTGATTGCTACATCTCCACCGCCACCAGCCGAAACATTAACGAGCGAATTGTTAACCAGAGAAACATTTGCTTTTTGCACTACTTCTGGAAATTGTAATTTTAATCCTTGGCTGGCAAAATCTAAGCCTATACTACCTGCATCTGCTAATCCGCCTAACTCTATTCGCCCACCCAACGCCGCTAAAATACCTCCATCTAAGCGAACATTGCCACCTGCAAGCAATAAACTCTCACCATCGCGAACTCTCAATAATCCTCGATTTTCTATTGTCCCATTCTGATTAATCTGATGAAAAAATAAAGCCGAAGGGTTTACCGTTAACACCCCTGGGGTCTGAGGGTTTATCGCACTAAAATTTCCTTGATTTCCAAATTGAACCCCATTAGCAGTTGTCGCTATCAACGAAGCACCGACATCTAGACGAGCGTTTTCTCCAAAAACAATACCATTGGGATTTATCAAAAATAGGTTGGCATTGGAACGCACAAGATTACTGCCAATGATTTGACGGGTTCCCAAAGTCCCTAAAATATTTGAGCGATTACTTCCTGTCACCCGCGCCAAAATATTCTGGATGCTAGGATCGAAAACAAAGAAGTAAGCGCCTCGATTTTCACCAATGTTAAATTCTTGAAAACTGTGAAATAAATTTTGTCCCCGTTGCGCTCCACCTGCAATTACCTCATTAGAAGTACCGTTAAAGTTGACTGTGACTCTAGATGCCTCTGAACCCAGTGTATTGTCCGGTACTATGTTACTTTGAGCAAAAGCTGGGTTGATGAGAGATGCAATTCCAACGGTCAACTTTGCCATCGCCACAACGCTTCTCCAAAAAACTGAGTGATGCAATGCTGCAAGATAACCACGATGAGATCGCCTCAATTTTTCACTCCAGACCCATTTTGTCACCTTTTCTTCTCCCACACTCACAATTTTTAGAGATAAATTAATAACTCAACTAATATTTAGAGTAGAGTTTTGTATAATCAAATATACTGAATTTTATGTCTTAAATTCTCACCCATTAGCTTTATCCAAAAAAACTTTCAGTGCGTTCTAGATAACTTTCTGGTGCAGTGCGGGACTCCTTACGGCTCATGTTAAAAATTATTGATAGCCCCTATCAACAGCCAAATTAGTGACATTCACGACTCATCACAAGTTGCCCGTTATCCAGATGGTAAACACCAGTTGCTTCGATGATTGGTTCGCCTTTTTGTCAACTAGAGAAAAAGAGGAGCACAATCAACTCGCACCATCCCCCAAGGTCAATTCACCAGATGGTATATCAACAACTAACCTACGATTTATGAGCCATTGACGACCCAGTAAAATTTCCGTTAAATCTTTACCAACATGAACGGGAATATCCAATTCTTGACCATCCAATTTAACTTTACCAATATAGATTTTAAATCTTACATCCCCACCTGCGGTTCGCATGATTTGTTGGTCAACATACTTCCAACTTAGTGCGTCTAAATCTTGTTTATCAATTGCCAACCAGCCGGAAAAACCTGTATCCAACATCGCATCAACTGATAATTCTAATCCATCCGATGCTATCAAATCAATTTCAAAAAGTAGCGCTTCCTCATCACCAAACTTCCCAGAGATCGTCATACTGTACCGCAAACTCCAGTCTCATTAATTCGGAAAGTATGGTGTATCTTACCAGGATGCTTTTCACGACACTGCTGCCAAGCTGCTGACAAATCTTTATCTACAAAATATTCTCCACTCTCTGGTTCGACGGTAACATACCAGTTGTAGTGAGTTTCAATTAATTCCGATTTAACCCTATCAAAAATCGGCTTGCAGCGCTGGTAGAGTTTTTCTCCATCAGCTTCCCAATCGGCTTCTTGTTCAGGAGTCCACTGGATTTCGGGAAATATTCTTCCCCTACGGACAACACGACTAGACTTGATTGGGCTCATACTTTCCATCTACAATATACTGTCAACTTAAATATTTATTATATCGTTAGTCTTATCAGAAGTACGCTCAACTTAGCTAGAAAATGAACTTATGTGCGCTGTATCGCCAGCCGCATTTTGTCTGATTTTCTTCATGACTAACGGCTCATGTTGAAAATTATCGATGGCTTCTATCAACAGCCAAATTAGTGACATTCACGACTCATCACGAGTCGCCCGTTATCCAGATGGTAAACACCAGTAGCTTCGATGATTGGATCGCCTTTTTGCCATAACGGAGGTTCTGAATTGCCTATTTTACTATTCTCAATACCATGCACTTCACCAGTAGGATATACAGACATATTTGCATCGCCTGGGCGATTTGGTAATCCACCAGAACCAACGATAGTAAATGACCCTTTCTTAAGCTGACTGCGAACGATACAACTATTTGCAATGAGTGCGTTAGTGTCGATGAGGTTTTGTGGTAACTCTGTGAGGCTGTTTTGGATCGACGTTGTATCTGGGAGTCGGATAATTCCAGAAACCCTACCAGTAGCATTGACATCCACACGTTGATTTCCATCTAAAGTACGGGGTTCTGTATCGCGGGGAGCAGGACGATAGTTTTCGCCGAAGAAGGCACGGGTATCAAGAGTAATATTACCGCCTTTTCCATCTCGAGCAAAAGCAAGAATGTCGCTGTCATCAAAGGCGATGATAGAGTTGGCGGTGACGCGAATATCGCCCCCATTGCCTGCACCACTAAATACAGAGGTAAAAATGTCACTGTCACCGAACAGACGAATATCTCGAGCGTTGATATCAACAGAGCCACCTGAAGAAAGTTGAGAAGAGGTAAAAATACTACCATTTCTGGCATTTAGACTCTCATTTACACGAATAGTAATATTGCCAGCTTGACCCTGATTGGAAGATACGGTTGATAAATATGCGCGATCGCGGATATTTAAGATTCGAGTTGTCAGTGTTACATCCCCTGCTTTTGCACTTGAATCAATACCTATAGTTTCGCTTCCTAAAGCGCTGGGTCGTCCGCTAGCAGAGACTCCTTCTATGTCTACTCTATCTGCAGTTACCTCAATGTTTCCACCGCGACCCCGCCCAAGGGTAGAAGCTGATACTTCTGCACCATTCTGAATTAGCAACACAGGAGTAGTCACTGTTAAGGAACCAGCCTCTCCTGTGGCTCTTTGTCCAGATTGAGTAAATAAGCCACTGGAAAACTCACCGATACTAGATGTACCAATAAGTTGTACTTGTTTAGAAGCATTGACAGTCAAATTTCCGCCTTTACCTGAGTCACGGGTACCAGCATCAACCCGTGCTCCATGCTTTAGGAATAATATAGGAGTGGTAATAGTTATGTTTCCTGCATCTCCTGTTCCCAGTGTTTCTGAAAATAAGCCACTAGGAGCCAGCTGATTTCCAACAGCAGAAGTACCAATAAGTTGCACCTCCCGATCGGCGTTGACAGTTAAATTGCCCCCTTTAGCTGCACCAAAGGTGCCAACTGATACCTGCGCCCCATCCTTCAGCAATAACACTGGAGTGTTAATCCTCAAATTTCCTGCTTGTCCTTTTTCTCTTGTTGCAGCAAACAAGCCGCTACCATACCGACCATCAGCAGATGTGCCAATCATTTCTATAGATTCAGAAGCATTAACAGTTAAATTTCCACCTTTGCCCGAGCCAGTAGTGTTAGCATTGACTTGTCCACCATCTCGAACAAGCAATACAGGAGTATTAATCGTCACATCTCCAGCATTTCCTGAGCTTAAAGCTCCAGTTACTATAGCACTAGGACTATCAGTAGAGGTACCAGTCACTTGAACTTCCTTGGAAGCGTTGACATTCAAATTTCCACCTTTGCCAGCACCATAGGTGCTACCATCAACTTTTGCTCCATGCTGAACCAGTAACACTGGTGTGGTTATTGTTAAGGAACCAGCCTCTCCTATTGCTGTTCCAGTAGTTCGAGTAAATAAGCCACTGGAAGACTCTCCATTAGCCGTAGCACCAATTAGCTGTACCTGTTTGGAGGTATTAACAGTTAAATTTCCACCTTTGCCTGAACCACGGGTACCAACATCAACCCGTGCTCCGTCTTGAACCAGCAGTACAGGAGTAGTAATTGTGATATCTCCTGCATTTCCCGTTCCTTGTGTTTCAGAAAATAATCCAGTGGTAAATTGACTATCTGTAGACTCACCAATCAGTTGAACTTTTTGAGAAGCGTTAACAATCAAATTTCCACCTTTACCCGCGCCGAAGGTACCAACTGAAATCTGTGCCCCATCTTTCAGCAATAACAGGGGAGTATTAATTCTCAAATCTCCTGCCTGTCCTGTTGCTCTTTTACTAGCTGAAGCGCCTAAAACAATAGCATTATCACTGGAGGTGCCACCTACAAGTTGGACTGATTCAGAGGCATTGACAGTTAAAACCCCTCCTTTACCGGAACCACTCGTACCAGTACCAACTCCAGCTCCACTCCGAACTAGCAATACAGGAGTAGTAATTGTTATATCTCCTGCATTTCCTGTTCCTAATGTTTCAGAATACAATCCACTAGGCAGACTATTATTAGACTCACCTATCAGTTGCACTTCCTTAGAAGCGTTAACGATTAAATTTCCCCCTTTGCCCGATCCAAAAACACCTACTGAAATTTGTGCTCCATCCCGAACAAGAAGAGTAGGAGTATTGATTATCATATCTCCCGCTTGTCCTGTTGCTGTTTCCGTAACTCGAACACGTAAACCACTGAGGAACCGACCGTCAGCAGATGACCTAGCGACTTGCACAGATTCAGAGGCATTGACAGTCAAACCGCCTCCTGTACCTGACCCCGTAGTATTTGCGCTTATAAATGAACCATTAGCAAGTACCACGTTTCTGCCTTGCATTTGAATACTGCCACCACTATTGCCATCGGCAAAAGCAACACTCTCTTGACCCAGACGAATATCCTGAAAGTTCTCAACACCCTCATAACCTAGAACATAACCACTGTTACTTGGTATCAGACTTACAAAACTACCACCACCAACTCCTCCTAGCTCAATTCGTCCATCCGGTGCTCTGAGAGTCCCTTCTTCTAGAACTATGTCTCCACCTACAAGCCCCAAAGTTCTCCCTGGAGAGACTTTCAAACCGGGTGCTATATTGAAAAAATCAGCAAAAATCGACAAAATACCATAACCTGATTCATTGACGATCGCTTTAGGACTTTCTCCAAATTGCAAACCAAGAGGAACACCTATAGACAGCAAGGGGGCATTTTGTGGTGCAGTTGCATTAAATTCCTTTCCATCTGCAAATTTTAGGCTACTGGCTGTACTTGCCAGAAATGAACCACCAATATTCAAACGAGCATTGTTACCAAAGATGATGCCGTTGGGATTGATTAGAAACAGGCTGGCGTTACCGTTTGCTGCAATTAAACCATCAATACTAGAGACAGACCCACCCGTGACTCGACTGAAGATATTTTGAATATCTAAAGCGTTGAAAAAGTAAGCAATGCTTCGTGTGGGAACAGAGAACTCACGAAAGCTGTGAAACAAGTTACTTCGAGCTTGGGTTCCGCCCCCAATAATTCTGATGTTGTCAATGCTAGTGACTTGAGAGTTATTAGGTAGGGTGTCATCGGCAATGATTTGGGCACTCGTGGGAATTTGTTGAAATGCGATCGCTCCTATACCCATCGTCAAGCCAATTATTTGTCTTACCCGGTAATGACAATCCTTTTTTCTTCCTAATAACTGACGCAGCAACATTGTACCTCACGTAGCTTTTCTATTTTTGCAGTCTCATAACCCAATCAATCATCAAAATATCACTATCTAGCTTTTTAGAGAATGCATAAAAGTGTAATTTTGAATTTTTACTTATCATTTTTGGGAGTCTCCCAATTTGGCTCATTATACTGAATCCGCGTCTTATACCCCCCTTTATAATTTAGTCCGCGAAGGCGGACTTTGTTTGGATAGACGCGATTTTAATCGCAAACGTGTTTTTTCCAAATTTGGATGCTCCCTCGTTTTTTGTAATACCAAATTTTCTGTTTAAAGATTAAAAAAATCTGCAACAACTTCATAGAACAGTAATTATCCCTGAAGTATACTCTTTTCTGTAAGATCTATTGCAGTTTTCTGCATACACCGTTAGAATATTTTGCATTTCAGCATACACAAAGAGTGAATGAATTGTTTCAGCGGTTTTTTTAAGCTATGAATAACAAGAACAGTTCATAGCTTGACCAATATATAGCAATCCTAAACATTTGTAAAAAATTGGAATGGCTAATAGCTAATGGCTAATAGCTAATGGCTTTTTGACTATTAGCAGCCTTCACTCTTATTTTTATATTTCATTTAGGACTGCTATAGCAGTTTTATCTGATTTATGTAACTGCAATAGACAAGACAGAAATGAGATAATTTATCCAAAAATTAGGATTGCTATAAAAGTCAATTAACTGTTTTTTCGCTTTTATTCATCAATTAACGCGAGGAATTCATTGTGAAAGCAATTAAAAATGAAAAGTATTTATTTCCTAATACTTCTCATGTTTTTCTTAAAAGTTTTTGCAGTGTCTATTGCTACATTTATATTTTCAATATCTTATGCTAATTATAATATAAAAATAAATCCTACAATAAAAGCTGCTAAAAATTCGTGTCAAATTTGGGTAAAAATGAACGAAAAAGACAAATTAACGTCGATAGAAGAAATTAAAATAGGAAATTATTTGTATAACTCACAATTGCAATCCAAAAGGGAGAAATTTCAAGATTTTTTTCAAAAAGAAAAATTGCAAATGGTGTAACTTACCGCGTAAAAGAGAGCAATAAGACAGCTAAATAATTGTTAATAACTTAAAAGTCTTATAGAATTGCCATAAAACGATCTCGACATCAATGCCTTTTTAGCTGATACGGAATACCGGAGGCGCGATAAGCGGAGCATAACCGAAGACAGCCGAATTGCTGCCAAACAAGAAACACAACAAGCTCAACAAGAAACACAACAAGCCAAACAAGCAGCACAACAAGCTCAACATGAGGCACAACAAGCCAAACAAGAAGCAGATGAAGCAAAAAAAAGAGCAGAAAAATTAGCAGAACGCTTGCGCCAATTGGGCATAGATTTAGATGAGGTGGAGTAACAATTCCTGTAGACGGAACACCTTTTCAGGACTGATTGATGGTAGTACTATCAAACAAAATCGAACAACCACCCGCACGGCATCATAAATAGAGAATGGAGATAGCAATATCATGAATGACTGGAATTTGCCTCGGTAAGGCGGATGCCGTTGCGGACAGGTGCGGTTTAAAATGAAATTACCAAGGTGAAAGATTTAGCTACAGCGTTGGAAAACCGACAACAACGGCATATAAATGTGCTACCGATCTTAGCAAAATCATACCATAAAAAGAAATACAATGCAAAATGCAGTTTTCTGCAATAGGACTTACACCACTGAGCAACGCTCCATGATAAATCGTGCATTCAAACTAGCATAAACAGTAAATGAATACCTCTGTCTATTTCTGTATTCTCTAAATTGAAGCAACAGTTAAGTACGGTGGGGTGAAGAAACATAACTTTAGAAAAATCGGTGGCTCATTACAAAGTTGCGAACAGCTCAGGAGGTGACACAACAGAAATAAATCTAGCACAAGTACAAAATTAAAGTCTTTAACATTCAGGAGTGTAAAAGTATTATGAATGCAATAGTACAGGCTTTTAAGCACGCACAAATCTTCAGACGTCAGGAGAACGATCGCGAACCTTCTGAGGTTGTTGTCCGAGATCCACGCATCATTGAACAGACTAACAGCATCAAGACTCAGAAAAAGCCAGAATCAACTTATGATGCGATCGCAACAAAAACACCTCTTACTACGCCCAACGACAGCCATCAAGAAAAGCCAGAACCACCTCTAGATGAGGCTCGTGAAGAGGTTCCAAATGAGCCACCTCCAAGTCTACCTAACGCATGGATCTACGACGGGCAAGTATACGATTTATCTGACTTCATCAAACGGCATCCCGGCGGTGAATTTTTCATCGGACGCATGAAAAATAGAGATATCACGATACTAGTTAATATTTTTCATCCCAATCCGCAGAAAGTTAAAAAAATCCTCAAGAAATATGCCTTGAATAGAGAAGCTGTACCCGAAGATGTTCATCCCAAATACGCGGCTCCAGAATTCTTATTTCATGAAGGGTTTGATGGCTGGAGAGATACTCCCAAGTTTGATTTCGACAGTCAAGAGCGACTTCTCGATCGGATTAAAACAAGACTAAACACGCCAGAAATGAAAAAGAAAATCGCCCACATGGACTTTATGTTTGACGCGATCGCTCTCATTTTAGGCATCATTTACATACTCGTGCAAGTACTACGACTGGGCTTCACACAGTATATGCCAATTTATTTGTTTGTTCCACTTATGGTGGCGCTAAGAATCTCACTAGCAGGTGCGGGTCACTATTTTATCCATCGACCACAAGTTGGGCTGAACAAAGCACTCGAGCAGGTTTTTGATATTAACTATGTTCCAATGGCTTTTGTAGTCACTGATGGTCACAGCTTAATGCATCATCCATGCACTCAGAGCGAAGTTGATATCAAGAGAAATGTATTCACCGCTATGTTGGAACTTCCTCGTTTTTATCGGGTTCCAGTTCACACCATACATAAATTGGCACACGTTCTCACTGGTATGCTCGTTCGAGCTTCTGAGATATGTATATTGGGGTTCAAGTTTGGTGTAAAGGACTTATACGGTTCTTGGCAAAGAAGTCTTCTCCATTATGTCGGTCTTATTGCCATGCGTATACTTCTTCTGGGCGAGTTAATTTTGTTTGCGATACATGGCGATATCGTGGCTTGGTTTGCCCAATTTATTCTCACCGTATGGATCAGCACTTTTATGATTGTCGCTAGTCATGATTTTGAAGAGATAGAAAAAGACGACGCTATTAAACAAGCAGAAGATTGGGCAGTATTCCAAATTCAAAACTCCTACGATTTGACTATGATTGGCAACAAGTATGTTGACTGCTTTCTATCAGCAGGTCTCAGCCCACATCGAGTACACCACGTACTTCCTTATCAAAAAAGTGGCTTTGCAAATATCATCAGTGAAGATATTGTTCGAGAAGAGGCAGCGAAATATAACGTTGTGTGGTCAAAACCAAAGAATTTCTTCCTCGATCGCCTTCCCATCTTGCTAAGACATTACTTGTTTCATTCATCAAGAATGGCAAAAGAAAACAACTTTACACTCTTAAAAGAGCACTTTCATCCACAAGCATTACTGAGATCGATGAAATATGTTCTCGAAGGTATTGTTGGTATCGGTTCGATCTGAAGAGAAAAAAGTATTACAGATTCTGCGATTTGTCAGCCAAATAACGCAAGTATAAGTCAGGAGAAAGACTGCATGAATACCAAGACTACCCTAAAACAGCAAAACCAAACAGGTCATTATCCTTTGATGCAGCCGATTCAAACTCAAGCAACACAGGGTCTTGAACGGCTTAATATCAATACCTCCAAGCAATTTTTGCCCACCATAGAGAGTATAGCAACTGGTACTCCTAACAACGTCATTCGACAATCTGATGCTGCTAATTTTGTTGCTAACCTTCCAAAGTTGGCACAAAATCAATTTCGGATTGCTAAGCTTTATAATAATACTCGAATCGATACAAGACAGCTAGCTATTAACTTGATGTCTGAAGAAGCGATCGCCCTTCTTGGGAGCGGTAATAGCATTCAGTCTCGCATGCAGATGTACATGGAGTATGGTGTTCCTCTAGCTGAGCGAGTTGCAAGAAAAGCATTAGAATCGGCGGCTTCAAGTCTAGAGAGTAGCGATCCTTTGCGATCGGAGCCGACAATTGAAGATTCTATCGGTCTTATTGTGTTTGTATCGAGTACGGGTTTCGTTGCACCAGGAGTCGATACAGAATTGATTAAGAGGCTTGGACTCAGACGAGACACAGCAAGAGTTACAGTGAATTTTATGGGTTGTGCAGCTGCAATGAATGGACTGCGTGTTGCTTGCGATCGCGTGCGAGCTTACCCAACGCACAAAGCCCTTTTAGTCTGTCTTGAACTTAGCTCCATCAATGCAGTGTTTGAAGATGATATCAATGATGTGATTATTCATAGCATTTTTAGTGATGGATGTGCTGCGGTGGTGATTGGAGCTTGTGAAACAGAACAAGCGATCGGTAAAGGTAAAGTGGTGATTAAAGATCACCTAAGTTATCTTGTTGAAAATACTGAAGACGGTATTGTTCTTGGTATACGGGATAATGGGATTACTTGTCAGCTTTCGCGTCAGTTACCCGATTATATTAAGACTGGTGTGAATTCAGTTATCGAACGTTTTCTCGCAAGCCATTCGCTGAATAAAGAAAATATCGATCTGTGGGCTATTCACCCTGGCGGTACGCGCATTATTGAGAACGCACAGCATTCTCTTGGGTTGAGCGATAATCAAGTTGCTGATAGTTGGGAGATACTCCGTCAGTATGGCAATATGTTGAGTCCCTCGGTATTATTTGTTATGGAACGAATGTTACTCAGATGTCAGGATTTTCTTAGTATCGAGCGAGAATCAGTGGCGTTGGAAAATCCAAATCTTGATGGGAAAAATTCAACAGAAACAATGAAAGCGTTAACTGGAATTGCCTTTTCGTTTGCACCGGGAATTGGAGTAGAAGGTATTCTGTTTCAGAAGGTTTAGATGAACTAGCTAGAAAATGGAGACTGGTGATTGGGGATTGGGAACTGGGAAAGAAACATTTTCCTGTTTGATTGTGGAATTTTTCCGGGAATGATTGTTTTGATATTAGCAGCAAGTACTCATGTAAATATGCTGAAAATTCTTCCAATGACTCATAACAATCCTCACTAGTTAACTTTAATTATACTGACTTAACTCAATTGCAGCATACCTCTCCAAACGCTCTTACGCTCTTTGTTATCTGACAAGAAAAAACTATCATCACACAGGAAGAATAGAAGTATGAAATTTCTGCAATTTTTATTAGAAATCTCATGGCGGAATATTTTGATTGCAACAGTCACGGGTTTAATGAGTGGTGTTTTTAATGCAATGCTCATTTCACTTATCAATCGTTCTGTCAGTCAAGCATCATTTCCTGATGCATTATTATATTTTGCCGCGTTAGGTTTCAGTGCTCTCCTTACCAGTGTCATCACGCAATTTCTGCTCATCCGTCTCTCGCAAAATGCAATCTACCAATTGCGGGTGAGGTTAAGCCAAAATATCTTATTTTCTCCTTTACAACATTTAGAAAGACTTGGGGAAAGTCGTTTACTCGCTACTTTGACTGATGATGTGCGCGTCCTTTCCCACGCTGTGTCTGCAATTCCTAGCATTTGTATCGATCTCGCTACTGTCATTGGATGCTTTGTGTACTTGGCTTTAATTTCAAACATTATATTTGCGGCGTCGTTTACTACATCTGTTCTGGCAATGTGGTGTGTTCAAACTATACTTGGCAAAGCACAGGGTTTATTTTCGCTAGCACGTGAAGAGGAGGATAATTTATACAAACATTTTCAAGGTCTGACTAGAGGTACTAAAGAACTGAAACTGCATAAGTCGAGACGAGAAGATTTTTACTCTAAGAGCTTGCAAGGAAGTGCATCATTATTACGGTATAAAAATACGACCGCAATGCAAATTTTTGCGATCGCTAATGGGTTAGGGCAGTTTATGCAACTTTCTAGTTTAGCTATAGTTCTGTTTGTATTACCCTGGTTAATTGATATTCCACTTTCACTACTAGCAACCTATGTTTTAACTATGACCTATTTGTCTCTTCCTCTTCAGAACTTGTTGCGTAGGTTACCCGATTTATTACAAGGAAATGTTGCTCTACAAAAAATTGAAATGATGAAGCTGTCATTAACAGAAAAAACCGAAATTGCTACTCAAATCAATACTTACGCGATCGCGCAACCAGATCGAGTTGAGTTTAAACTCGAACTCGACCAAGTTACTTATTTGTATCACCCTAATGGTCATGAGAAAGAGTTTTTGTCAGAGCCAAACGATCCATCTTTGCCCATGCGATCGAGACATCAGCACAAACCAAAACATCAACCGGGAGATATGCCTCCTCCCCCCCACGATGAGAAAGGATTTCGCCTCGGTCCCATCAGTCTAACTTTGCAGTCTGGAGAAATAACATTTATTATAGGAGGCAATGGTAGTGGCAAGTCAACGTTAGCCAAATTAATTACAGGGTTGTATCCACCTAATACTGGTTCAATTTATCTCAACGGACTACTCATCACAGATCGGAATCAGGAATGGTATCGCCAACATTTCTCTGCTGTATTCTCTGACTTTTATCTTTTTGATAGCTGTTTGGGATTCGATCGAACAGATCTCGATCGACAAGTTGAAATTTATCTCAAGCAATTGCAGTTAGACCACAAGGTTCAAGTGAGAAATGGTGTTTTATCAACAACTAGTTTATCTCAAGGACAGAGAAAGCGCCTTGCTTTACTAACAGCTTATTTAGAAGATCGCCCTATTTATTTATTCGATGAGTGGGCATCTGACCAAGAGCCGCACTTCCGAGACTTGTTTTACAGACAAAGCCTTATGGAACTTAAAGAGAAGGGTAAGGCAGTTATAGTTATCACTCATGATGACCGTTACTTTCACCTCGCCGACCAAATTATTAAGCTAGATTATGGTAAGGTAGAATCCGATCGCGTTCCGAAAACTAATTACCTAAAGTAAGCTCGACAGTGACCCGATGGCACAAAACTATAGCAGAAAAAGAATGCCGTGATTAGAAAAAATGTGCATAAATGTGAAGCTCCTTTGGAGTAAAAATTATGGAAATTTCTGAACAAGAACTTTCTCAAAAAATTTGTGATGATGTGACTCAAATTGAAGTTGATTTAGAGACTGCCTTGAAAGAAATACTTGAACAAGCTGGCAGCAAAATTAAGCCAGAGAAACAAGAGGAGATTAAGAAAGAGATGGAAGGAACAAAGCAAGTTCTCGAACGCTTCAAAAGTAGATATGGTTAGCTGTTCTTGGCAATACTTGCTGGAAAAAGTCTGTAGGAGCAAACATGGCATTAAATCCTTTTGAATTAAACGATTACTCGAATCAAACAGCGTTAAGTGATTCCACATCTTCACTCCAACCCGTCAAGAAGCAGGGCATACCAAAATGGTGGCTGAAATTACTCACCTTATTCCTGCTTGCAGGCGGTAGTTATCTCGCTTACAATCAGCTCGTTAAGCAACAACAGCGAGCAAATCACCGACCACCAATAATCTCTTTAGAACGAGGTTCTTTTTCGATTACTGTCTCAGCCAATGGTACTGTTGAACCGGAACAGGCAATCAACATCAGCCCTAAAAATGCAGGTATTCTCAAAAGCCTACAGGTTAAAGAGAGCGATCGCGTTAGCAAAGGGCAGGTGTTAGCTCGCATGGATGATTCCAATCTACAGGGACAATTGACGCAAGAGCAAGGGAGACTAGCACAAGCTCAGGCAAATCTACGCAAGCTAAAAGCAGGGAACCGTCCTCAAGAAATCGCTCAGTCTCAGGCTAGATTGGAGGAACTGCAAGCAAAATTAGACAAACTCATAAAAGGAAATCGCCCTCAGGATATTGCTCAAGCACAAGCCCGCTTAGACCAAGCTAAAGCTAGGTTATACAAAGCAGACGATGAGTTTCGCCGCACGGAGAAACTTTATCAGGCTGGAGCAATTTCCCTACAAACCTTAAACCAGAAATCTGCAGATCGCGACAGCGCTCTAGCCCAAGTCACAGAAGCACAACAAGCACTGTCTCTGCAAAAAGCAGGAACTCGTCAAGAAGAAATCAACCAAGCCCGTGCAGAGGTAAAACAGCAACAGCAAGCCTTAAGTCTCCTGAAAGCAGGAACCCGTCAGGAAGAAATTGACCAAGCTCGTGCAGAGGTGAAATCTGCTCGCGGTGCGCTGCAAAACATCCAAACCCAGATTGATGATACACTTATTCGCGCACCTTTTGATGGAGTTATCATTCGCAAGTATGCCGATCCCGGTGCTTTTGTCACGCCAATGACGGCAAGCAGTTCTGTTTCTTCCGCAACTTCATCATCGATTCTGGCATTGGCTGATGTCAATCAGGTGGTGTCAAACGTGTCGGAAAGCAACATTTCCCAGATTCGTGTCGGTCAGCAAGCAATTATCAAGGCAGATGCTTATCCTGGAAAAACGTTTCCAGGACGAGTCTCACAAATCGCTGCTCAAGCCACAGTAGAGCAAAATGTTACGAGCTTTGAAGTGAAAGTCGCTCTTCTCTCAGGTGCAGATCGGTTGTTGCGTTCTGGAATGAATGTATCTGTGGAGTTTAAAGTTGGTCAGTTGCAGAATGCGATCGCTGTACCGACGGTTGCAGTTACACGCCAGCAGAACGTCACGGGTGTTTTTGTTGTGCGTAAAGGTCAACTCCCTAAATTTACTCCCATCACAACCGGAGCAACGGTGAATAATCGTACTGAGGTGAAGACGGGACTCGATGGAACAGAACACATATTAATCAGCCCCCCGCCCGAACCTAAAGATCGACCTGGTTTTTCTTTTCCAAATCTTTTCGGAGGCTCTAATGGGCCGAAAGAAGGTCCTCCTGGACCGCCACCTGGTGGTGGTGGACCTCCTCCTCATTAATTTAATCAAAACCATGAAAATTTCTTTCCGCTTACCTCAAAGTATGGCGACCGAGCGGCGTAGCACGACTGTGCCGACTATCGAAATTATCACAATGGCGGTTGAGGCGTTATGGAGTAACAAACTTCGTACCGGATTGACGATGTTGGGTGTAATTATTGGCATTGCTTCTGTGATTGCAATTACTTCCGTTGGACAGGGCGTACAAAAAGCGACCGAACAGCAAATTCAGGCGTTGGGAACTGATGTTTTACAAATTTTTCCAGGGTCAGCTAAAACGGGTGGTATCAGTCAAGGGATGGGTTCTAGCTCGACACTAACTTGGGAAGATGCTAAAGCAATTCAAGAGCAGGCTCCTGCTGCTAAAGTTGTTTCCGCCTACCTACAACGTCCGGGACAAGTCGTTTATGGAAAGTTAAATCACTCGACCAATATTGTGGGAATTGATTTAAACTATCTTGAAGCGAGAAATACTCAACTTACACAAGGCAGGTTTTTTACTTCCGAAGAAATGGACACAGCTAAACCAGTTGCTGTTCTGGGTTCTTCAGTATGGGAGGAACTATTTGATAGCAGTAAAAATGTTGTGGGCGAACAGATTCGGATTCAACGTAATATTTACGAAGTTATTGGCATATTTGAGAAGAAGGGTTCGGAAGGTTCGATGGATCGGGACGATCAAGTGTTTATTCCTCTCACCAATATGTCAAGTCGAATCGTGGGGAATAATGCTTTGAAAGGGTTTGCTGTCAATGGAATTTATGTGAAAGTAGGCGATCGCGACCGATCGCAAACAGCGCAATTTCAGGTTGTGAACCTTCTACGGTTGCGCCACAATCTCAGTCCATCGCAGTCTGATGATTTTAGCATTAGGAATCGCACGGACATTGTTAACGCTTTTACAACTGTGGTGGGTTTGTTTACAGTTATGGTAGTGGCGATCGCAAGCATTTCTCTATTAGTAGGAGGTATTGGTATCGCTAACATCATGTTGGTGTCGGTTATCGAACGGACGCGAGAGATTGGTATTCGTAAAGCAGTTGGAGCAACTAACTCTGCGATTTTGAATCAGTTTTTAGCCGAATCTGTTGTGATTTCTACTGCGGGAGGAGGTATTGGCATAGGAATTGGCATTGCGATCGCCTTTAGCTCTGCCATGCTTTTGCACTTTCCCTTTGTGGTTTCTGTTTGGTCAGTTGTGTGTGGGTTTGGATTATCGTTCATTGTTGGGTTGTTGGCTGGAGTGATTCCGGCTCGGAATGCTGCTCGGTTAGACCCCATTGCTGCATTAAGGAGTGATTGATATGGCTACTATGATTTGGATGCAGGCGATTACCAAAACCTATCGCTTAGGTGAAGTGAATGTACCCGTGCTGAAGCGGATTGATTTAGAGATTGAGCAAGGAGAGTATGTTGCCATTATGGGTACGTCTGGTTCGGGTAAGTCCACACTGATGAACCTTATTGGCTGCTTAGATCGTCCGACGGATGGTCACTATGTCTTTGAGGGTAGGAATTTAACGACTCTTAGCAATGATAAATTGGCACATATTCGCAATCAGAGGATTGGGTTTGTTTTTCAGCAATTTAATTTGTTACCGCGTTCTACCGCGCTTGAGAATGTTATGTTGCCAATGATTTATGCTAATGTCCCCAAGCAAAAACGCCGCCAACAAGCAATCCAAGCACTGACACGGGTGGGATTGGGCGATCGCTTGTTCAATCGTCCCAGTCAACTTTCAGGAGGACAACAGCAACGGGTAGCGATCGCTCGTGCTTTGGTTAACCGACCGGCGCTTGTGTTAGCAGATGAGCCAACGGGTGCGTTAGACACGGAAACCTCTCAAGAAGTAATGGATTTACTGACTGAACTCAACCAACAACACATTACGATTGTAATTGTCACCCATGCTCCTGAAATTGCTGCTCAAACAAGACGAGTGATTCGAGTTCAAGATGGTCTAATTGTATAATTGCTGACTAATGATCTGTTACTAACAACTAACCACTAACTGTACGTTTGTTCATTTTTAAAGAGCAAGATTTAATTAAGCTTTACAGGGCTTATAATCCAAGCGATGCAACTGCCTCAGGCATTTTTGTCTCCCACAGAGCTTTTGGCTATTTTATGATTTATGCTATCCCTATGCCTTAAATAATCGCCTCTGTGAGCCTTCTGTGATGGTCATAAAGTTGACTAACAAATAACGGCTTACTTAAAAATCTCTTTCACGAATGCATTAAGGCTTTAATTCCTCTTCGATCGAAATAAGCGAACGTACAGCACTAACAACTTTTTTAGGAGTTTGATTTCCATGAAAATTAATCGATTGTTGATCTTAACTGCTGTTCCTTTAACGATTGGGGCTTGTAGTTTTTTAGCACCACCACCAAATGGTACAGGCGGATTGCAACCACCACCTCGTATTGATTTTAATACTGCTGCTAAAAAACTAGGAGTGACTGAAGTTCAATTGAAAGCAGCCTTAAAAGTGCCTGAGAAACTACCGATAGAGCCTTCATCTACTCCTCCACCACCTCCCGATATTAAAGGTGCTGCAACAAAATTAGGCATAAGCGAGAGAAAATTGATAGAGGTTTTGGGGATTCCGCCCCATCCGCCAAACGCTCAGCCTTCTACAACAAAATAGTTTGATTATGAAATTTCGCTCTGTTAGGATTTTCTTCATTGTTGTAACGTTGTTGTTTGTATGGTCTTGCGCCAATCAACCGCTCGCATCTATGCTTCAAGCGCCCTCTCCTGCTGCAACAGTGGCAAAAAATCTGCCAACAGTAACAGGTGTAGATCTTAGACACCTACCAATCGGTGATGGGCGAATTTCGGTGCAACCTAAAGTAGGTTCTGTGTGGTCGTGCAGAACTCGTTTTAGAAACAAAGGAGGAGCACACGCTAGTGGAGACTGGATTCAAGCAGACGGCACTTATAACTTGACAGCTAAGCCAACAGTTAATGGTGCAGTTCATTGGCCAAGTCAGTTCACAATTACACTTCAAAATAACATTCGTACAATTACTGGGAACAGACTCCCAAAAAGTGTGACTGGTAAGTTTCCTATCTCACCTGATGATGATGCTTACGCCTACGATCGCAATCCCAATTCAATTACGGCTGAAGCATACCAAATCAAGTTACCAGCCATACCTCAAGCAACAGAGGAGCCATCATGCTTGCCATTAGGAGCGATCGGTGTGTTAACAAACGGTGGATATTTTTTCAATGCTCTTGATGCGCGTGGTGAAGATGCTGTAGCCCACGAAATCCAAGATAGTTGTCAAGGACATCCAGAGAGAGGTGGTGCATACCACTACCATAGCGTTACGACCTGTCTGGAGGCTCAGAGCAAAGAGCATTCGGCTTTACTAGGTTATGCATTCGATGGATTTGGTATCTACGGTCATTACGATAAGAATGGTAAAGTGCTTACCAACACCGATCTTGATGCATGCCACGGTCATACTCACGAAATTGAATGGGATGGGAAGAAGCAGAAGCTATACCATTACCATGCTACTTGGGAGTATCCTTACACGGTCGGATGCTACCGAGGTAAGCCGAATTCTGTTACAAAAATTCGCCGTTAGTTAGTAGTCGGTAGATTCAAACTGAACAAAATATTAAAATGAAGGTGTGTTATTTATGGTCAAAGAAAACAAGTCTTTACCCGTAGATTTAGACGATACTGAAAAGGAAAAATTACGTCAAATTGCAATGAAGTGGGGAGTCAGTTTATCGGCTGCAATTAAGAAGTTAATTAAAGAGGCTCCTTTGTGAGAGCTAAAACAGTAATTCACGATTTTAGTCAATAGGCATCTCCGAAAAAGACGTAGGGCGCGGCGACCTTGCGCCCCTACCAAAACTTTTGGGGAAATTTATCTGTTTAGAGGGAGCGATCGCAGTGAGTACGTACCTACATTTCAAATTCTCCGCAATGCAATAAAAGACCTCGCCGATATACTCAGCGACTATACTCGAAGAATCACCCAACATAATTACTCAACAACACAGTTCTTATGAGTCAAAGCATTGATGAACGAGTCCGTTGGACAACAAGAGACTTAGAACTATTGCCCGATAACGGCAATCGATATGAAATTATTGATGGAGAGCTATTTGTGACGAGAGCACCACATTGGAAACATCAAAAAACTTGTAACAACGTTGGAGCAGAACTGAGGGCTTGGTCGCTGTCAACGGGATTGGGCGAGGCTGTCCCCACCCCAGGACTCATTTTTACTGATGCGGATAATGTCATTCCTGATGTAGTATGGGTGAGTAAGGAACGTCTCCCGCTCTTACTTGACGATGCCGGACATTTGACAGGAGCGCCAGAACTTATTGTGGAAGTCCTCTCACCAGGTATAGACAATGAGCAGCGTGACCGCGAGACAAAACTAAAGCTATATACTTCCAGAGGAGTACGGGAATATTGGATTTTAGATTGGCGATTGCAGCAAGTAGAGGTATATCGAAGGGAAAGAGCAGTTCTCAAATTAGTCACAACACTATTTGCTACAGATGAACTCACCTCACCCCTACTACCGAACTTTACCTGTCCTGTTGCACGGTTCTTTATTTAGCTCAATTTATAACTATTGAGGACATTCGCGACTCAAGACAAGCTTTCCCGAAGGCAAATAATACACATTTTGTGGTTCTAGAATCGGGTCACCCTTTTGCCAAGGACGCGATCTATTCTCAGTTTGTACGTTACGAACATCACCTGTGGAATAAACTGAAACGGCAATATCCCCAGGACGGTTGGGCAAACCACCAGAACCCGTAACGGTGAATGTATTTTCTTGTTTACCACGGCGAGCAATGCAACTATTAGCAATCAGGGCATTGGTATCAATTGGAGTTTGCACTAATTCTGCCAAATTGTTTTGAATATAGCTAGTGTCGGGGATAAAAGTGTTTCCTGATGAAAGTTCTCCAGTTGCATTAATATCGGCGCGATTATTACCATTTAAGAAGTTGTTTGAAGGGTTGGGTTTAATTTGAGAAGAAGCGGGATTAAAATTAAAACCGAAGTAAGCAGGTGTATTGAGAGTAATGTTTCCTCCCTTTCCTTGTTGAGCAAAAGCAAAGAGATCGCTGTCATCAAAGGCGATAATCGCTGATGCTGTTATGTCTATATTACCGCCATTAGCATTGCTACTCGCTTGAGTCGATATATCGCTATTATTACTAAGGAGTAATCTATCGGCAATTCGGAGGGTAATATTTCCACCAGATAAACTAGTCGAGCTTGCTACTGAAGGTGTATTCAACGCGAGTATAGATGAATTGCGATCGAGAGTAAAGGAATTAGCGCTTATCATGATGTTTCCAGCATTTCCTTGTCCTTGAGATTCAGTACTGAGCTGCGCTCCATTGTTGAAAAATATTTTAGAAGTTTTAATATCAATCTCACCAGCATTTCCTTCTCCTGTCTTCCCTACTCCACTATCGATTGAACTGTTATCAACAAAAACAGTATCTTTGGCAGTTATTCTCATATTCCCTCCATTTCCTTTTCCAAAAATACTCGTACTTAAACGAGCACCATTAGCGATCGAGATGGCATTGGCTTCAAGTTTAATATTGCTGCCATTAGCCCTTGCTCCAGGAGCCACAGCAGTCACAATAGAACTGTTAAAACCATCAAAAGATATAGAATCAGTAGCTTGAATGGAGAGAGTACCTGCTTCCCCTATAGAATTAGAGTAAGAACGAGCTAATAATGCAGATCCATTAGTAAAAGAAACATTTTTAGCGAAGATCGAAATAGTACCGACTTTTCCTTCTGCTGACGTTCCATTGGGTTGTCCCAAACTACTCTCAATAATACTCCCATTAGCTGCAGAAAAAAGGTCTCTAGCTTCGAGGGAAATATTTCCTGCATTTCCCTGTCTTGTATTACTATTAGCTATTAGAGAATTATTATTTAGAAAGATTTGCGGGGATTTAATTTCAATTTTTCCTGCATTCCCTTCTCCCAAAAAGTTAAATTCTTGTGCAAAGAGTACACTGCTATTGATGCTACTTCGATCCAAAATAATTTTTTCATTAGCATTAATCTGAATATTTCCAGCGTCTCCCTTTGTTAAACTGCTAGCTTCAACAAAAGCATCGTTAAGTAATGAGATTTTTTTCGCATTAATACTAATATTGCCACCTTTTCCTTGAGCGTTAGGAAGTAGTACACTCTCAATTTGCCCACTATCAGAAACCACTTCATTTTTTGCTTCAATCTTTACATTACCAGCATTACCTTTCCCAGAGCTACTAACGCTGATATTACCATTATTGCCAATCGTTAGATTACCAGTAGATATCTCAATATTCCCTCCTCTTCCTTGAGTATCTGGGGTGAGTAAAGTACTGTCAATTCGTCCACCATCTAAAACAATGCTCTCAGTAGCATTGATAACAATATCTCCTGCTTTAGTGTCTTGGGAACCTAAACTACCAGTAATACTTGCACTTAAAGCACTCCCCTCTCTCAGTTCTAAATTCTTGCTGTTAATTGCGATCGCTGAAAGCGGTGGCTCTTGCACTATCGCGCCTCCTCCGGAAAGAACACTGACACTTGCACCTTTACTCAAGAAAACATTGCTTCTTTCCACATTCTCAGGAAAACTCAAACTTATATTTTTACCATCCTCATTCAATATAACTGTTCCTGCACTAGCTAATCCTCCTAGCTCTACTCTTCCACCATTTGCGATCGCTACTCCTCCATCCATCCTCACATTACCACCTACCAACAGCAAACTCGTGCCATCGGGAACGCGCAGCAAACCAGAATTATTCTGAATAGATACCGTTTGATTAATTCGATTAAAAAATAATGCTCCTGGATTAATAGTTAATAACGACGAAGGAGCTTCTGGATTCGTAGCACTAAAAAATCCTTGATTTCCAAACTGAACATCGTTGGCAGTGGTTGCAATAAAGGAACCTTGTACATTTAGTCTAGCATTTTCCCCAAATATAATTCCATTAGGATTAATGAGAAATAAGTTAGGTTTGGAGTTGCCAAAAGTTCCCAGTGTACCCAAAATTTCAGAGCGGTTTCCACCTGTAACTCGTGTTAATATATTTTGAATCCTCCCATTAGAATTGAAAAAATAAACTCCTCTTTGCTTACCAACGTTAAATTCTTTAAAACTATGAAACAAGTTAATTGCGCGAATAGCACCACCAGTAATGACCTCAATTGGTTGTCCCTGAAAATTCTGTATGATTTGAGATGATTCACTCCCAAGCGTGTCATCTGCTTGAATATTACTGGGAGTACTCTGAGACAAAACTTTATCGGTAAATAGATTTAGTAATAATAATGTTAAAAATAATACGGGTTTAAACTGCCAATAACCCCAAGACTGCTTGGTGTCAGGAAAATAGGAATTACGATCGGAAACAATTATTTCGCGCTTTGCACTTTTCTGTCTGGTGAATTGCATATTTTAACAAGCCAAGTTGCTAATGTTGGTATTTTAGTATGCATAAACAGTGAATGCAATTTCCTTATGATTCTTTAATGATATTTATTAAATACATAGCTAATTCAAGAAACTTCTTACATTAACTCATAGTTTTTCTAAATGAATTCAGAACTCAAATGTGAATTTCAAGAATGTGCTGTGGCGTGAGTACTAAGACTATTAGAGAAACAAGGAGACGCTCGTGATTACCCAGTCTATTCGTAACATTCTATTCGCAATGACTTTAGCATTACCCACACTACCACTTGCTAACCAAAATGCGCTTGCAAATGACCGTCGTGATTTCGTTATTTATAACAATAATGAATTAGAAATTACAAAATTGTATGTTTCTTCTGGGAGTTCAAAGTACTGGGGTTCAAACCTTATCCAATCAGATATTGTTAGTGGTAGTTCTGGAAAAATAACGTTTGGTAATAACAGTAACCAATGTGTCTATGATATCAAAGCGGTTTACACTGACAAGACTTATGATGTTAGTCGCGCTAATCTTTGCCAAACTTATGGAATAACCTTCTATGGTCACGGTGGCGATTACCGATAGATTTATCTGTTTAGAGGAAGCGATCGCTATTAGGAGATCGCCTCTTCTGCAATACGTATTAACCCTCAATGACTTCAAATCGAAATATTGTCTCTCTTCTATCCAGGATATGGTAAAAAATTCAGATCTTGAATAAAGCGATAGTCTCGCTAATTTTTACTAAGTAAAGAATAAAGCACATCTACATATTGAGTAACTCTAAAATTTACAAACAGTAACGTTGTCTTTAAAACCTATCTTGCCATGATTTAGGATGACGTTTGCTGTGAAAGCAAGCAATAACAGAAATGATGTCTTGCTCGAACACGTAAAGGATTCCATAGGGGAAACGTCAAACTAATGCTCGTCGCACTTGTTTGTGGATGATAGGATAGATCGGAGGATTACGTCCAATTCCAGATAAACAAGTATCGACTGCTCGGACAAACTCAGAGCCTAAACCTGAAGTATGTGCTTCGTACCACTCGAAAGCGTCTTGAATATCCAGTTCTGCTTCAGGACGTGTATCTGCTATACACGTTAGCGAAACTTACCAAAGGTATCGCTGTGTTTATTCCCTGTAACTATCGACACTCTCGACTCATCACCAATCGACCATTTGAGAGTCGATAAACCCCTTGCGGTTCGATGATAGGGTCGCCTTTTTTCCAAAGACGCGATGTCTTTTCATCTATGACATTGCGTACATCACCTGTAGAATAATTTGATACCGACGCTTCACTAGGGCGGTTGGGTAAACCACCTGCACCCGTGATAATGAAACTACCCTGTTGTTTCGTCTGACTCCGAACTATGCAACTATTGGCGATAAGTGTGTTGGTGTCGATCGCATTTGTAGGAAGAGCGGTGAGGCTGTTTTGAATTGAACTGTTATCAGGAGAATTAACATTAATAGTTCCCGGTAAGCCAAGGTTTGAACTTGCAGTAATATCATTTGTTTGATTTGATGGTTGGGAACGCGCTTCAATACCAAAAATTCCACGTGCATTAATGTTTACATTACCACCTGTACCCCTAAAGGCATTGGCTGTGATGTCGTTGTTTTCATTAGGAAATGCGATGAGGAAGGGTGTATTAATTGTGATGTTGCCACCATTACCACCTGCTTGGGCTGTTCCTGCGGTAGTGGAAATTTGGCTTCCATTGCGTAGAAATAAGTATTGTCCAAGGTTTAAATTGATATTGCCTCCGTCAGTAGAAGTTGTTTGGGCAGTAATTTGACCATTATTGAGGCGGGCAACATTAGCAGTAATATTAATATCGCCTGCTGTACCTTTTCCCTGGCTGCTACTGCTGATAAATCCACCATCTGCAACGTTCAACAACGGCGTTTCAATTGTGAGACTTCCACCATTACCTGTACTTCTTTCAGATGCAGCAGCAGTGATTTTGCTAGTTCTTTGTCTTTCCAATGTACCTGTAGAGACACCTGCGACATTTACAGATTCGCTAGCGCGGATGAAGATTTTTCCTGCGTCACCTTCTCCTGTAGTTTGAACAAAAACTTCTGCACCATCTTTTACACTTAATGTTCTCGTTTCAATCGTCAAATTTCCACCTTTTCCTACAGGCGATCTGCCGTTGCGAGGGTCTATAATATTTGCTTCGATTCTTCCATCTGTTTGAACACCTGCAAAAATACCTGTGTTGTAAAAGTTAGGTTTCTCTGTTTCAAATAAATCTATTTCATCAGCACGAATAAAAACATTACCAGCATCACCATCACCAAAGGTTGCTGCTTGTATTTTGCTGCCATCACTCACACTTAAGCGCCTAGTTTCAATAGTTAAGTTACCTCCTCTCCCTTTACCGAGTAAATCTATTTGAGCGAATAAACCACCAGGATAACCGACTGAACCCGTATTACTTGTATCACCTTCACGTTTAAGAATTTGTCCACTTAATTCCACAGACTCAGTAGCGATGATTTTAAAATCACCTACATTTCCCTCGCCCAATACACTAGGTCCTATTTGTGAGTCTCTAACAATTAACCTTCCTGTTTTGACAGTGATATTTCCAGAGTTACCTCTGGCGCTTTGTAGAACGTCAGATTCTAAGTTACCATCACTTAATATTTCTAATAAATCTTTAGCTTCAACTGTAATGTTTCCTCCATTTCCTTGTCCAGAAGTGTTAGCAACGATTCCTGCTCTATTTGCAATATTTAAAGACCCAGTAGTAATGTCTATACTTCCAGCATTTCCTACCGCACTGCTCTGAACATTGTTGTAAATATATGATGCAGCATCTAGAAAAATTGCATCACGAACTGTGACGGAAATATTACCTGAATCACCTTTACCAGAAGTAGTAGAACTTATCTCTCCACCATCTTTTACAAAAACATTTCCAGCTTGAACTTTGATATCCCCAGAACGCCCAATTGCACCAGCACCAAGATTGGCAAACACACCACTGTTTTTCCCAATAGTCAATGCATCTCGCACGTTAATATTTAACGTGCCACCAATACCTTGCCCACCCGGACGTGTGTTAGAGGCTCCGTTGACACCAAACTGTAATCGCCCATCATTCATTAGAGACAGCGATCCTGCAGTAATACTTATATTGCCACCATTTCCTATAGCTCCAGCAAGTACATTGCTATATACACTGCTGTAATTTCCATCGCTATCTACCCCATCAAAAGTAACTGCATCCCTAGCTTGAATCGTGACGTTTCCCGCATTCCCGCGTCCGCGAGTAAAGGAATTAATTTGAGCGCCATTTTTTACCGCAAGTACACCTGTTGTGATATCTATATTTCCAGCATTTCCTACTGCACTGCTACTCTGAACATTGTTGGAAATATATGATGATGCAGCATCTAGAAAAATTGCATCACGAGCTGTGACGGAAATATTACCTGAATCACCTTTACCAGAAGTAGTAGAACTTATCTCTCCACCATCTTTTACGAAAACATTTCCAGCCCGAATTTTGATATCCCCACCACGTCCAATTGCACCAGCACCAAGATTGGCAAACACACCACTGTTTTTCCCAATAGTCAATGCATCTCGCACGTTAATATTTAACGTGCCACCAATACCTTGCCCACCCGGAAGTGTGTTAGAAGCTCCGTTAACACCAACCTGTATTCGCCCACCGTTCGACAGAGACAATGAGCTTGCAGTAATATTTATATTGCCGCCATTTCCTATAGCTCCAGATTCTACAGTGCTAGATACACTGCTTTCATTCCCATCACTATTCGCCCCATCAAAAGTAATTGCATTCCTGGCTTGAATGGTTATATTTCCCGCATTCCCTTGTCCGCGAGTAAAGCTATTGATTTGAGCGCCATTTGTCGCAGAAAAGGAACCTGTAGTAATACTTATGCCACCACTGTTACCAACAGCATTACTTTGCTGTACGTTGCTATAAATACCACTGGTATCTAGAGAAATAGTGTCAAGAACTGTTATAGAAATTTTTCCCGAATCTCCTTTACCCAAAGTACTGGAAATTATCTCTCCACCATCTTTGACAAAAAGATTTCCAGCTTGAATGTTGACATCTCCACCGCGTCCAGTTGCATCAGTACCAAGATTGGCAAATACACCACTGTCTTTGCCAATAGTCAATGCATCTCGCACATTAATATTTACAGTACCACCAATACCTTGCCCACCAGGAAAGGTTCTAGAGGCTTCACGGATACCGCTATTTAAGTACCCACCATTTGTCAGGGATAATGAACCAGCAGTGATACTGATATTGCCACCATTACCCACTCCACCTGCTAAAACATTACTATATAAAGCACTGAGATTTCCATTACTATCTATCCCATCAAAAGTGACTGCATCCCTAGCTTGAATGGTTATATTGCCTGCATTTCCTTGTCCGCGAGTAAAGCTATTTATTTGAGCGCCATTGATGACAGAAAGCGAAGCAGTAGTAATACTTATGCCACCACTGTTACCAACAGCATCTCTTTGCTGTATGTTATTATAAATACCTTCGGTGTCTAGAGAAATAGTGTCAAGAACTGTTATAGAAATTTTCCCCGAATCTCCTTCACCAAAAGTACTGGAAATTATCTCTCCACCATCTCTGATAAACAAGTTCCCAGCTTGAATGTTGACATCTCCACCGCGTCCAATTGCACCAGCACCAAGATTAGCAAATACACCACTATCTTTCCCAATGGTCAATGCATCTCGCACGTTGACATTTAAAGTACCGCCATTACCTCGACCACCCAGAAGTGTATCAGATGCTTCACGAACACCCACTCCTAATAGTCCACCATTTGTTAAAAATAACGACCTAGCAGTAATATTTATACTGCCACCGTTACCTATAGCTCCAGGTTCTACATCACTAAATGAAGCGCTTGGAAATCCGTCGCTATCTATCCCATCAAAAATGACTGCATCCCTGGCTTGAATTGTAATATTTCCCGCATTTCCTCGTCCGCGAGTCAAAGAATCTATTTGAGCGCCACCTGTTACTTCAAGGGAACCAGTGTTAATTGTTATATCACCAGCATTACCTACTGCTTCTGCTCGAACTGAGTTGAAAATTAAGCTATTTGTCCCTGCAAGTTTTATTTGCCCTATTGCATCAACTTTGATGTTCCCTGCCTGAGTTCCTGTTGTCCCTAAACCTTGCCCGATACCTCCAAGAATTTGACTACCTTCTAAAATCTTTAAATTTCGGGCATTAACCGCAATACTACCACCACTATCACCAGTAACATCAACTACAGCCCTGTTGGTAAGAGATATATCTCCTCGTTGCACTCTGTCTGGAAAAGTTAAACTGAAATTCTTCCCATTTTCTTGAATTCCAATGCTTCCCGCTTCTACCAATCCTCCTAACTCGATTCTTCCACCAGAAGCGATCGCCCATCCCCTATCCATGCTGACATTACCACCAACAAGCAGCAAACTCTTACCATCTAGAACGCGCAAACCAAGTACATCATCACCCGCAAGGTCTTTTCCTGCATCTGCAATTGAATTATTCTGAATCGATGCAGTTTGATTAATTTGATTAAAAAACAACGATCCTGGGTTAATCGTCAGTAACGACGAAGGTGTTTCTGGATTGGTAGCACTAAAAGTCCCTAAATTTTCAAACTGAATCCCGTTCGCTGTCGTCGCCACAAACGAACCATTCACATCCAAACTGGCATTTTGCCCAAAGATTATTCCATTTGGGTTAATTAGAAACAGATTGGCATTACCTAATACACCAAGCGTTCCTCGAATATTGGAGGGATTGTTCCCCGTCACGCGACTCAAAATATTCTGGATGCCAACAGGATTGGTGAAGTACACACCCTGTTGATTACCAACATTAAATTCGCTAAAACTGTGGAATAGGTTTGCTCCTCGAATCGCTCCGCTATCAATGCGATCGCTAAGCTGATTGTTGATAAGAATATTGGGAGTAACAACAGAGCTTTCAGCACCCAGAGTGGTATCAGGTGCGATCTGGGCTAGAGCACAATTTCTAGAGTTGGTGCTGACTCCACAAAACACCAATGTACTGACCAGCAATAATTTCCAGTTCCGTCGCTGCCAACACTGAACCATAAAAGTCCCCCAAAATCATATCAGCGATTAATTGCTAACCTCTCACCGCCGATTGCGTTTAAATAGACCACACTGTTTAAACTACACATTATTGACGATACCATCTTTTTTGGAAAATTGAATTGCCTATAACTGCAACAAATAATACATTTTCCCGGTGCAAATTTAGAAGTTTTACGTATAAGTTAAGACTGGAAATTGTGAAGTCATAAATTATAACTTGAGTAAAATTTTCAACAATTCTACTAATTTTTGCGATAACTTGGTGAGGTTATTTTGAATGGAACTGGTGTCAGGTGCGGAAATATTTCCAGAAGCGATCGCACCCGTTGCGTTCACATCTACACAATTATTGCCATCAAGTGTTTGCCCCTTTGTGACTCGTTGTGCAGCCCGATAGCCAAAACCGAAAAAGGCTTTTGTCTTGAGGGTAATATTACCGCCTCAACCATCAAGGGCAAAAGCAAGAATATCGCTAAATAGATGTAAAAAATAATACGATTTTAAACTGCCAATAACCCCAATCCTGCTTGGTGTCAGGAAAATAGAGATTACAATCAGAAAAAATTAGTTCGCACTTTGCACTTTTCTGTCTAGTGAATTGCATATTTTAACAAGCCAAGTTGATAATGTTGGTATTTTAGTATGCAGAAACTGTGAATGCAATTTCCTGATGATTCTTTGATGATATTTATTAAACACATAGCTAATTCAAGAAACTTCTTACATTAACTCATAGTTTTTCTAAATGAATTCATAACTCAAATGTGAATTTCAAGAATGTGCTGTGGCGTGAGTACTAAGACTATTAGAGAAAAAAGGAGACCATCGTGATTACCCACTCCAACCGCTAAAACATTCCTCGATGAAGCACTGAAATTTCTATTACTATCTTTCCCATCAAAAGTGACTGTATCCCTAGTTTGAATCGGACCCTTTTGAAATTACTAATGGTAGAAATATACTAGAAGTTAGTCTTTCAGTTGATGACCTTTCCTCTACTACTAACGCAACATATAATGCTACCCTGAGTGGCTCTCTTATCTGAGCATTAAAAATATTGACTAAAAATAAACATTTATGTATGTGTCATATAACTCACTTGCAAAGGAAAAACTAATGTGATATTTTGCGTTTTAAGTCTCAGTAAAAATACTAGTTTAAAAATTTGCTAAATTCATAAAAAAATAATGGATATCATTAACTTTTAAAATAGCTTGTAAGTTTGCCAGCGATGGCTCGCAAGTCTTTTAGCATAACTATTTTTGCTAGGGAGTGTTGTTAATAGTACAGGAGAGTCTACAGTTGGATAATATTGTTATGCGCCTGATGCCAAAACGACAACAGCATATTGTAGGTACTGGCTGTTGCAAATATATAAATTTGGCAATATCCGTTACCGTAAGTCTTTCTACTTTTATTTGCCTATTTCCCACTGCATTTGCTCAATCTGCACCACCGCCGGGAGTAACGATTCCTCCTGAAACTCCTGATACAATTGAGCGCATAACTCCTCAACCCAACGAATCACCAAGCCCCCTTCCTCAAGAACCTCCAACAGAACCACCAAAACCCAGTCTTGAAACTCCTCCCACTCAAGAATCACCTGAAGCCACATTTGGGGAAGAGAGTCGCATTCCCATTAAGAAAATAGAGGTACTGGGAAGTACAGTGTTGCAAGACAAGATTCAAAAATTAATCGAACCCTTGGAAAAGAAGGGAAAAGTCACTTTTGAAGAATTGCTTCAACTGCGTTCTAACATTACTCAAGTGTATCTAGACAACGGTTATGTGACTAGTGGAGCATTCTTGCCAAATAATCAAGATATCAGTAGTGGAACGATTAAAATCCAAGTTGTTGAGGGAGAGTTAGAGAATATTGAACTAAGTGGATTAAATAGATTACAAAGAGGGTATGTGCGATCGCGTTTGCGAAGAGCCACCTCAAAGCCATTAAACCAAAAGCGTTTGGAAGAAGCGCTACAACTTCTACAACTCGATCCTCTCATCAGTCGGGTGAATGCAGAACTCACAGCCGGTAGTACGCCTGGACGAAATATATTAGAAGTACAAATACAAGAAGCACAAGCCTTTCACGCTGGGGTTTCTATAGATAACACTCAGTCCCCTAGTATTGGTTCGTTACAAGGAAGCGTTTTTATTGCCCATGATAATGTACTTGGTTTTGGCGATCGCTTTAATGCCGAATACGGTAGAACAGAAGGCTTGAATCTTTACGATATTAACTACACTATTCCCATCAACTCCCTAAATGGGACTATTGGATTCCGATATAGCAATACAGACAGTCGTATTATAGAAGACCCATTTGAAGAACTAGATATTAAAAGTGAGACACAGACATATTCTCTAAGTGTTCGTCAACCTTTATACAGAACTCCAACCTCCGAATTTGCTCTCGGTCTATCCTTAGACTTGCGTCGAAACCAAACCTTCATACTTGATGATATTCCCTATTCCTTTTCAGAAGGTCCTGAAAATGGCGAATCAAAAGTGACAGTCATTCGCTTTTCTCAAGATTGGGTGAATCGTAACGCCAATAGAGTCTTAGCCGCACGTTCTCAATTTAGCTTGGGTATAAATGCTTTTGATGCTACAAATAACGATACGGGTACAGATGGTCAATTCTTTTCCTGGTTGGGACAATTTCAGTGGGTACAGAGGCTATCACCAAGAACCTTATTATTAGCACGACTGAACGCACAATTGACAGGAGACTCATTACTCTCTCTAGAAAAGTTAAGTATTGGTGGATTCGATACAGTCAGAGGATATCGCCAAAACCAACTTGTTGCGGATAACGGTGTAGCAGGTTCACTTGAAGTTCGCTTTCCCCCAATTGCTAGCTACACTGCATTGCAGTTAGCACCCTTTTTCGATATTGGTACAACTTGGAACAATCAAGCAGAAAATCCCGCTCCACAGACAATAGCTAGTTTAGGTTTAGGGTTAATTTGGCAACCTTCCCGGAGTTTGTATTTACGTTTGGACTATGGAGTCCCTTTAATAGATGTTGATAACCAAGGAGACTCACTGCAAGATAAGGGGTTGCATTTTTCTTTGCGGTATCAGGCGTTTTAATTGTTTTGCTAATTGCTAATTGCTAATTGCTTCATTCTAACCATTAGCCATTAGCCATTAGCTCGAGTAAACTTTCTACCAAAAGTGTGAGTCACAAGTACCGGGGATCTGTAACGATTGCGTTGAAGGGATACAGAGTAATTATGCAGATTCAAACGCCAGATTGGGTTAAACACGCTGTTTTCTATCAAATCTTTCCAGATCGCTTTGCAAAAAGCAAACAACCCCGCAAACGATTGTTACGGAGTGCTCGTTGGGAAGATTGGGAAGCTATGCCAACACTCCAAGGTTACAAGGGAGGAGATCTCTGGGGCGTGATGGAACAATTAGACTATCTACAAGATCTGGGAATAAATGCCATTTACTTCACCCCTATCTTTCAATCTGCAAGCAATCACCGCTACCACACTCACGATTATTATCAGGTAGACCCCATGTTGGGGGGTAATCCTGCTTTTAAGGAATTGTTAGAAGCCGCCCATCAACGCAATATTAAAGTCGTGTTGGATGGGGTGTTCAATCACTCCAGCCGTGGCTTTTTCTTTTTCCACGATGTTTTAGAAAATGGTCCTCATTCCCCTTGGGTGGATTGGTTTAAAATCCATGATTGGCCCGTTTCTCCCTACAATGGCGAATATCCTGCTAACTATGAAGGTTGGGCAGATAATCGGGCATTGCCAGTATTTAACCATGATAACCCGGAAGTGCGGGAATATATTATGGAAATTGCTGAATATTGGATAAAATTTGGTATGGATGGCTGGCGGTTAGATGTTCCATTTGAGGTAAAAACCCCCGGCTTTTGGCAAGAGTTCCGCGATCGCGTTAAGGCCATCAATCCCGATGCCTATATTGTCGGTGAAGTCTGGCATGATGCTCGTGAATGGTTGGATGGTACCCAATTTGATGGGGTGATGAATTATTTGTTTGCAGGACCAACAATTGCATTTACGGCAGGCGATCGCGTAGTTTTAGAACAAGTGCAAGGGCGTTCTTACGATCCCCATCCACCTTTGTTTGCCAAAGAGTATGCTGAAAAAATGCAGCACCTCCTGCAGCTTTATCCTTGGGAAATTGCACTTACCCAATTGAATTTGTTAGCCAGTCATGATACAGCAAGATTGCTAACGATTGCGGGAGGGGATAAACCAAGCATTGAATTAGCAACTTTACTCTTACTGACCTTTCCCGGTGCGCCCAGTATTTACTACGGTGACGAAGTTGGCTTACCTGGGGCTATAGATCCAGACTCTCGCCGTGGCTTTCCTCTAGAAGCAAATTGGGACACAGAAATTCTCCAGACGCATCGGGAACTGATAGCACTACGTCACGCCTATCCGAGCCTGCGTACTGGTGAGTATAGAGTTCTTTATGCTCAAGGAGCACTTTACGTCTTTGCTCGGATTTTAGGAACTGAAGAATCGATCGTTGCGGTGAATGCAGGAACTGCGCCAACAAAAGGAGATGTAGATACTAGCAGTTTAAGCAGTCAACCAAACAAGCTTCTCTTTGGTACTGCTGAGTTTGAGTGGAATGTAAAAGGCGAAACCAAGCAGCTTGTCTTAAATCTTCCAGCACGTTCCGGTTGCATTCTCGGGAATTCATAATTAAATTCTGTAGAATGGGGTTCCAGGAACCCCAATAAAAAAATACTCAACATTCTCTTGTGGAACGGGCGGTCCGGCTCGTTCCACCCAATGCATAATTTTATAGATTGGAAGTTTCTTATGATTCAGCTGCAACAAATGCAGGAATCAACACGGTATCGACAACATGAATCACGCCATTGTCAGTAAGAATGTCAGTTTTAACGACGTTAGCGTCATTCACTGTGACTTGACCGTCAGCAGTCTTGATTCCCACAATTGACCCTTCCAATGTTTCTGCATGGTCAATTTGAATCAAGTCGTCGGACCTGACATCGCCTGAGGCGACATGATAAGCTAAAATCCTTTTGAGCTTGTGTGTATCTTGGAGCAGCTCATCTAAGGTTCCTTGTGGTAACTTGGCGAATGCCTCATCCGTAGGTGCAAATACTGTAAAAGGTCCGGGACTAGAAAGAGTGTCAACTAGTCCAGCTGCTTCAACAGCTTTTACCAAAGTAGTGAAATTTCCGGCTTTAATAGCAGTTTCTACAAGGTTAGCCATAAGACACGTTAGCTTAAATTTGTTAGCGTAATGTTACAAATTATTTATAGAGCGATAAAAATGTCTCAACCTCTATCAAGGGAAAGGTTACGTGTCAAATCGGCTATCATTGGTAGGCTAATAACTTCAATTGTGACTGCTAAACTGAGATAATGACTTCCAAAAAAACAGTAATTATGCTAAAGCGTTCTAAATTTGAGACAACTCAATCTCAGATTATGTACCGTGCTGAAGAGCTCATCAATGCAGCTTCAAATCGCTACCGCATTACAGTTCAAGTGGCAAATCGTGCTAAGCGTCGGCGATATGAGGACTTTGATAGTGCGGATGATGCTATGATGAAACCCGTGCTTCGGGCCATCGTTGAGATGTCTGATGAACTGACGCAACCAGAAATTATCGGCGAAGTTTAATATGATGTCAGTTGGGAGAAGTCGAAAGTTGGGCGCGATAAGCTGGGTACGGCTTGGCTTCGCGAGCGCACTCATAAGTGCTATTGTTCTAAGTTTAAGCGTGGGTTTGCAACCAGTGTCTGCTCAAAGAGTCAACGCTGGTGATGCTTGGCGGTTAGTTTACCAACAATTGCCAGACTTTCCACGGGAAAACCAGTACACCAGTAAAGAGACTGGAAAAAAGGCTGAGAATAATACTCTGGTTAGCCGCCTGATAGCGTATCACCTTTATGTGAAAACACGTGCGCCAAATTTTCGATTGGATTGGAAGCTGACTTTGGCAGACTACCTCGGTGCCAATGAGGTGATGTATGAAGGGGCGTATCCGGGAACTGATACTTTGCGGCAAAATCCCCTAGATGGTGACAAGGCGGCGATCGCACGTCTGAACCGCCGTCAGCGAGATGCTTTGATACAAGCTTTGGTAAATGTTTTCAGTCCGAATTCCCAAAGTCCACCAACTGCTACCCCAGACAATTCATCACAGCCAGGAGAATCAGCACCAACCCGTTCGCGATCGCCCCAACCAGGCGACGCTCAACTACTAAAATAGTTTGCTAATAGCTAATGGCTAATAGCTAATTGCTCATAACCATTAGCCATTAGCTATTAGCCATTAACCATTAAACATTAGCCAAAATGCAACGCGTTCTGAAAAGCGGATTGGGTTGGCGTATTGGCTGGAATCCAACCGCACAAGAGTTTAAAGGGTTAGTTGGTACAGATGACTGGGCTATTGAATTAACTGAAGCCGAGTTGAATGATTTTTGTCGGTTGCTGGCTCAGCTAGCAGACAGCATGCAACAAATTGCCAATGAATTAATGGATGAGGAAAAAATTGCTTGTGAAGCCGAAAGCGATCTCATGTGGATGGAAGTGGAAGGTTATCCTCATGCTTACAGTCTACGCTTTATTCTCAATACGGGACGTGGTGTAGAAGGTAAATGGGAATCTTTCGCAGTTTCTGGTTTGCTACAAGCAACTGGGATGCTCAAGGTTTTTTAGACCGATCTCTTGATTTCCTCAATCTTAATTGCTATTATTGAGAGGTTGACTGCGGGGCGTAGCGCAGCTTGGTAGCGCGCCACTTTGGGGTAGTGGAGGTCGTGGGTTCGAATCCCGCCGCTCCGATTGCAGAAGCTGATTACTTATCACTTTTGTTCTTTACCTAAGATACACAAGGTATACCTTAGGTACAAAGATGGAAGTGTTAAAAGAGAAGCGTCAAAAGGGTTCTGTCTGTGTAGAGGTGTTTAAAAACCGTATTCGTTTACGGTGGACTCATGAAAGAGAAAGGCACTGTCTCTACCCAGGACTCCCTAATAATGAAATTAGCTATAAGGCAGCACTTAAGTTAGCCTCTCGGCTCGAACTAGATATAGCTTGTGATAATTTTGACCCGACGTTAGCTAAGTATAAATCCTCTGAGCAAAGTAAAAAAGAAAAGAAAGTTAAACAAGAAATAGATGTAAAACCATCTTTGTCTGTGGTCAGTCTCTTCAACCAATTTACAGACCACAAATCCAGGTATCTGTACCGTCGCAGCCTGGAGAAATATTATTCTTTGACAACTTATTTAAAGAAGTACTTCCAAAATACTTTAGCAAGTGCGATCGCTCCAAAAGATGCTGAAGCTTTTATTGAGTGGTTGAAGCCGAAACTCGAACCTATTACGCTCAAAGAAAGAATTGTTCTGTTACGTGCTTGTTGGAATTGGGCAATTAAAGAATCCCTACTAACAAACAATCCTTGGGAAGACTTACCCAGTCGAATTAAAATACCACCGAGACAGCAGCCCAAACCTTTTTCTAAAAAAGAGTTGTCAAAGATATTAGCTGCTTTTGAATCCCACGAATACTACAATCATTATCTGAGTTACGTTACATTTCGTATGTTAACGGGTGTCAGGGTAAGTGAAGCATCTGGATTGAGATGGTCAGATGTCCGTGATGATTTTAGCAGCATTTGGATTGGTTCTAGTTTGGCTAGGGGCGATCGCAAAAGTACAAAAACAAATAAAGCCAGAACTATTCCATGCAACCAGCAATTAAAAGACCTGTTAAAGTCCATAAAACCTAAAGATGCTAAACCAGATGATTTAGTCTTTCCAAGTAGAGAGGGTTCGTATATTGACGACAATAACTTTAACAAACGTGCTTGGAAGACCTGTCTTGCTATTGGTCGCACACTACCGATGATATAGTTCAGAAAAAAATAGCGCTTAAACTTAGAAAACTCCATACTGTAGTGAAAAAAGGAGATAAAGTTGAAAAGCTGTTTGTTTTTGCTTCGGATCGGAACAAGACTAGTGCTTTTAAATTCTGCCGTAGCGCTTTAACAGAAGACCTTAAAACGGTGTATAACGGGCATTTATTAGCATTTACCAACGTTACCGTTGACTTGCGTACAGGGGAGCAACTTCCTCATGATAAGAAACATTTCCTAACAAGTGCTATTCCAGTTCCTTACGAAAAGAATTCAGACTGCCCGGAAGAATTTAGACAGTTTGTAATAGACGCTTACGGGGAAGAATATCTACCTTTGATTCGAGCGCTTACATCAATGTACCTCGATCCTACTAGCCCTAATGGATACTTCACTCATATAATTGGACCTTCTGGTTCTGGTAAAGGTACGTTGCTAAGATTCTGGCAATCAATGTTCGCTGAAGAAAACGTGCGATCGCTAAATTCGTTTAAAGAATTAGGTAACCCAGAAGGTAGACATCAGCATTTACACCAGTTTCCGATGTTATGAGGTACAGTTAGTATTAATAAAATCAAAAGATAAGACTGTCATGAAAGCATATTCAGTAGATATTCGAGAAAAAATAGTGGCAGCACATATTGAGGAAAAAATCTCGATTCGTCAAGTAGCACTCAGATTTGCAGTGAGCAAAAGTTTAGTACAAAAGCTAGTAAAGCAACAAAAAAGTCATGGTAATTTACAACCATTAAAACCGGGTAAGCCACGATTTAGTCATCTGACAAATGCGGAATTAGAGTTAAGAGAACTAGTGTCAGAGAATCCGGATGCAACAATAGTGGAATTCTGTGAATTATTTGCGGCAAAGACAGGTAATTGGGTGAGTCAGACGGCAATGTGTCGTTCTTTACAAAAATTAGGATTAAATCGCAAAAAAAAACATTGCGGAGTAGCCAAGCAGCAACTCCAAGAGTTCAAAAACTCAGAGTAGAATATTGGGAAAAAGTCAAGGAGATAGAGCCAGAAAACTTGGTATTTTTAGATGAAACAGGGGTAATACTGGGTTTAGCAAGAACGCATGCACGTTCACAAAAGGGAACAAGAGTATATGAAATGAAGCCATTTTACCGGGGAGCAAAAGTTACGGTGATTGGAGCAATAAGTCTTAAAAAAGTTGTGGCATTAATGACAATAAATAACTCA